>CALIDR010000199.1 GCA_938022295.1 uncultured Burkholderiaceae bacterium | reverse complement strand
GGCGACGAAGCCGCTCGGGGCGTTGAACGTCTGGCCGGCCATCGCCACGCGCACCTTGTCGACGTCGGTGCTCTTGGCCTTCTCGACCGCCTGCGCCCACATGTGCACGCCGATGTAGGTGGCCTCCATCGGGTCGTTGGTGAGCGGGCGGTCCTTGTGGCCGGGGATGTTCTTCGCCTTCGCGTAGTCGCTCCACTTCTTGACGAAGGCGTCGTTCGTCGGGTTCTTCAGGCTCATGAAGTAGTTCCACGCCGCGAGGTGGCCGACGAGCGGCTTGGTGTCGACGCCGCGCAGTTCCTCCTCGCCGACCGAGAACGCGACGACCGGCACGTCGGTGGCCTTCAGGCCCTGGTTGCCGAGCTCCTTGTAGAACGGCACGTTGGAGTCGCCGTTGATCGTCGAGACGACCGCCGTCTTTTTGCCCTCGCTGGCGAAGCGCTTGATCTTGGCGATGATGCTCTGGTAGTCGGCGTGGCCGAACGGCGTGTACTCCTCCATGATGTCGGCATCGGTGATGCCCTTGCTGTTCAGGAACGCGCGCAGGATCTTGTTCGTCGTGCGCGGGTACACGTAGTCGGTGCCCAGCAGCACGAAGCGCTTGGCCTCGCCGCCGTCCTTGCTCATCAGGTACTCGACGGCGGGAATGGCCTGCTGGTTCGGCGCCGCGCCGGTATAGAACACGTTGCGCGAGATCTCCTCGCCTTCGTACTGCACGGGGTAGAACAGCAGCCCGTTGAGCTCCTCGAACACCGGCAGCACGCTCTTGCGGCTGACGCTGGTCCAGCAGCCGAAGACGACGGCGACCTTGTCCTGCGACAGCAGCTGGCGCGCGCGCTCGGCGAACAGCGGCCAGTTCGACGCCGGGTCGACGACGACCGGCTCGAGCTTGCGGCCGAGCACGCCGCCCTTGGCGTTGATCTCGTCGATGGCCATCAGCACGGTGTCCTTGAGCACCGTCTCCGAGATCGCCATCGTGCCTGACAGCGAGTGCAGCACGCCGACCTTGATCGTGTTCTGCGCGAGCGCGGCGGCGGGCAGGCCCTGCGCCGCGGCGGCGGCGACGGCGGCGAGCGAAAGGTTGAACTGGCGACGAACGGCTTGCATGCGGGTCCCTCCTGAGGACGGCGGTTGAACGAAGCGACGTGCTCAGGTTAGGGACGTGGCGCGATGCAGCCAATACGCCGAGTGGCGTACGGGCGGCGCGGGTCAGCGGTTCGCGAGCTGGCTCACCCTGCTGATCGCGAGCGACGCCGCCGCGGTGCGCGTCTCGACGCCGAGCTTGGCGAACACGTGCTCGAGGTGCTTCTTCACCGTGGCCGCGCTGCTGCCGAGGATGTCGCCGATGTCGCGGTTGGTCTTGCCCTTGACGACCCAGTACAGCACCTCGGCCTCGCGCGCGGTGAGCTTGAAGGCGAGCGTCATCGCGCCGATCATTGCCGCGTCGTCGGCCTCGCGCAGCACGAGCAGCCACTCGCCCTCGCCGCCGAAGTCCTCGCCGACCTCGTGCAGCGCGAACGTCAGCCGCCGCGCGCCGCGCGCGATCGTCAGCGTCGACGGCTCGGCGCCGGCACGGCGGCGCAGCGATTCGCGCGCGACCCAGGCGATGACCTCCGGCGGCAGGTGCTGCCCGTCGGCCACGCCGTAGTACTCGTCCATCAGCCGGCGCGCGAGCGCGGTCTGCCACACGCGGCGGCCGTCGCGTTCGCGCACCACCATCGTCGCGTGGCCGAAGGCGTCGAGCGCCAGCCGCGCCTGACGCTGCACGCGCGCGCTGTGCAGGTGCGCCGCGATGCGCGCCAGCACCTCGCGCGGCTTGATCGGCTTGGTCACGTGGTCGATGCCGCCGGCGGCGAACGCGGCGAGCACGTGCTCGGTCTCGGCGAGGCCGGTCATGAAGATGATCGGGATGTGCGCGGTGTCGGCGTCGGCCTTGAGCCTTCGCGCGACCTCGAAGCCGTCCATGCCGGGCATCACGGCATCGAGCAGCACGATGTCGGGCTGCGCGGCGTGCGCGAGCTCGAGCGCACGCTCGCCGCTGGTGGCCACGAGCACGGTGCAGCCGCTGTCGTCGAGCGCGTCGTGCAGCAGCGCGAGGTTGTCGGGCGCGTCGTCGACGATCAGCACGATGTCGGCGGCGCCGCGGTCGGGCAGTCCGGCCGTGGGCTTCTCGAGGTTCCGGGGGGTGGCGGAGGGAGCTGCGGTGTCGTCGGTCATGCGGTGCGCGCGGCGCTCGCGCGCCGCAGGTCCTGGTCGATGCGGCGCGCCAGCGCGTCGAGCTGGAAGTCACGCGCCATCTGGCGCAGCAGCGCAACGTAACCGGCCGCGCGCGGCTCGGCGGCCTCGACGACGTCGAGCTGGCGCACGATGCCGCGCACGTAGCCCGAGCGCACGACCTGCTGCAGCGCGAGCAGGTGCTGCCGGTCGGGGGCCTCGATGGCCGGCGGCGGCGCCGGCGGTGGCGCACCGAGCCACTGCAGCGCGAGCGCGCGGCCGAGCCAGTCGAGCAGGTCGGCCAAGCGCAGCGGCTTGACGAGGAAGTCCTGCGGCGGCAGCGCGACGTCGTGGTCGAGCCCGCGGTCGAACGCGGTGGCCGAGACCACGGCCAGCGCGATG
Source organism: uncultured Burkholderiaceae bacterium (assembly GCA_938022295.1). Classification (GTDB taxonomy): domain Bacteria; phylum Pseudomonadota; class Gammaproteobacteria; order Burkholderiales; family Burkholderiaceae_C; genus Calidifontimicrobium. Next base: position 4,484 of record CALIDR010000199.1, on the reverse strand, counting down.
TCGCCGCAGCCGGCGGCGCGCAGGCGGCGGATCGTCTCCCAGCCGTCGATGCCGGGCATCGCGAGGTCCATCAGGATCGCGTCGGGGCGCCCGCGCGCCAGCCGCTCGAGGCACTGCTCGCCGGTGGCGGCCTGCCAGACCTCGAAGCCCAGCGGCTGCAGCACGTGGGCGACGAGCTCGCGGTCGGCCTCCTCGTTGTCGACGACGAGCACGCGCCGGCGCGCGCCCGCGTAGCCGGTGCGCGCCGCCGGGGCGGCCACGGCCACGGCCGCGTCGGCGACCTCGGGCAGGAACAGGCGCACGCGGAACGTCGTGCCGCGGCCGGGTTCGCTTTGCGCAGTCAGCTCGCCGCCCATCAGCGCGGTGAGCATCTTCGCGATCGTCAGCCCCAGCCCGGTGCCGCCGCTGGCCGCGTCGCCGGCCGCCGAGCCGCGCACGAACGGCTCGAACACGCGCTCGAGCTCGCCGGGCGTCATGCCAGGGCCGGTGTCCTCGATCTCGAAGCGCGCGATGTCGTGCGCGTAGTGCAGGCGAAAGCGCACGCCGCCCTGGGCCGTGAACTTGACGGCGTTGCCCAGCAGGTTGATCAGGATCTGGCGCAGCCGCTTCTCGTCGGCGCGCACGACGGGCGGCGCCTCGTCGATCTCGCACGCGAAGCCGATGCCCTTGCCCGCGGCCTGCAGCTCGAACAGGTGCGCGATCTCGCGCAGGCCGTCGCGCAGCCGCATCGGCCGCACCTCGAGCGCGAGCTTGCCGCTCTCGATGCGCGCAATGTCGAGCGTGCCCTCGATCAGCGACAGCAGGTGGTCGCCGCCGCGGCGGATCACGCCGACGGCGTGGCGGCGTGCCGGCGACAGCGTCTCGTCGGCCTCGAGCAGCTGCGCGTAGCCGAGGATGCCGTTCAGCGGCGTGCGCAGTTCGTGGCTGATCGCGGTGATGTGGCGGCTCTTGGCCTGGTTGGCCGCCTCGGCGGCGCGCTGCGCGGCCTCGGCCTGCGCCTTGGCCTGCTGCAGCGCCTCGTCGGTGCGCCGGTGCGACGCGATCTCGGCGCGCAGCGCCTGCGTCTGCCGGTTCGACTCCTCCTGCGCGACGCGCCGGCTCTGGTGCGCGAGCACGAGCCACCACGCCGCCACGCCGCCGATCACGAGCAGCAGCAGGTACACGTGGACGAAGCTCGAACGCAGCAGCGGCAGCAGCGCGGCGGCCGCCTCGGACGACGCGAACTCGTCGGCGAGCGAGCGCGCCCCCTCGTGGTACAGCAGCCCGAGCAGCAGCGCGAGCGCCGGGGCGACGATCGCCATCAGCAGCAGCCAGTGGCCGAGGCCGGCGTCCAGCGTCGGCCACAGGCGCCGCGGCGCGAGGCGGCGCAGCAGCGCCGCCCACTGCGCCGCGAGGTGGGCGTCGGGCTTGCAGAGGTCGTCGCAGCGCGCATCGAGCGTGCAGCACAGCGAGCAGATCTGGCCCTGGTACGCCGGGCAGTGCGCCATGTCGTCGACCTCGTAGTCGCGCTCGCAGATCACGCAGCGCTGCGTGGCCGCCAGACGCAGGCGTGCATAGGGGCCGTCGGCGGGCGTCGCCGGCGGCTGCTGCGGCGGGCGGGCGATGTAGTAGCGCCCGCGCGTGGCCCACGCGATCGCGGGCGAGGCGACGACGGCGGTGACGAGCGCGATCGCCGCCGAGTAGGCCTGCGCCATCTCGCCGTACAGGCCCAGGTGCGCCGTGATCGACAGCACCGAGGCGAGCACCATCGCGCCGACGCCGACCGGGTTGACGTCGTATAGGTGCGCGCGCCGGAACTCGATGCCTGGCGGCGACAGGCCCAGCGGCTTGTTGATGACGAGGTCGGCGACGACGGCCATGATCCACGCGATCGCGATGTTGGCGTACAGCCCGAGCACGTGGCCGAGCGCCTGGAACACGTCGAGCTCCATCAGCACTAGCGCGATCGCGGTGTTGAACACCATCCACACCACGCGCCCGGGGTGGCTGTGGGTGAGGCGGGAGAAGAAGTTGCTCCACGCCAGCGACCCGGCGTAGGCGTTGGTGACGTTGATCTTGAGCTGCGAGACGAAGACGAACAGCGCCGTGGCCGCCACCGCGACGCCGTAGTGCGAGAACACGAACTCGTAGGCGACGAGGTACATCTGGTTCGGGTCGACGGCGCGCTCGACCGGCACCATGTGCGTGATCGCGAGGTGGGCCAGCAGCGCGCCGCCGAGCATCTTCGCCACGCCCGGCACGACCCAGCCCGGCCCACCGATCAGCACCGCGGCCCACCAGCGCACCCGGTTGGCGCGCGTGCGCTCGGGCATGAAGCGCAGGTAGTCGACCTGCTCGCCCATCTGCGTGATCAGCGCAATGCCCACCGTCGTCGCGGCGCCGAAGGCCAGCGCGTCGAACGTGGCGCCGCTGCCGCGGCCTTCGCCGCCGTAGCCGGCGAGGTCGGCGACGAGCGTGGGGTGGTGGGCGAACACGGCCACGTAGGGCACGACGAGCATCACGAGCCAGATCGGCAGCGTCCACGCCTGCAGGCGCCCGATCGCGGTGACGCCGTGGATCACGAGCGGGATCACGACGAGGGCGCAGATCAGGTAGCCCCACGCGGGCGGGATGTCGAACACGAGCTCGAGCGCGTAGGCCATCACCGCCGCCTCGAGGGCGAAGAAGATGAACGTGAAGCTCGCGTAGATCAGCGACGTGATCGTCGAGCCGATGTAGCCGAAGCCGGCGCCGCGCGTCAGCAGGTCCATGTCGACGCCGTGGCGTGCGGCGACGGCGCTGATCGGCAGCCCGGCGAGGAAGATCACGATGCCGGTGACGACGATGGCCAGCGCCGCGTTGACGAAGCCGTACTGCACGAGCAGCGTCGCCCCGATCGCCTCCAGGATCAGGAACGACGCCGCGCCGCCGACGGCGGTGTTGGCCACCCGCAAGGGGCTCGAGCGGCGGAAGCTGCGCGGCGTGAAGCGCAGCGCGTAGTCCTCGATCGTCTCGCGCGCGACCCAGCTGTTGTATTCGCGCCGCACCGGCGCGACCTGCTGCAGCGCGTCGGCGGCGGGGACGATCGGGATGGTGCGCGCCATGGGCGCGCTGCTACAAGATCCGCACCAGCCCCGCCGCACCGCCGAGGCGCACCGTAAGATGGCATCGAACGTGCATCAGCCGACGCCATGGACCTGACCCCGCGCGAGAAGGACAAGCTGCTGATCTTCACCGCCGCGCTGCTCGCCGAACGCCGCAAGGCGCGCGGGCTGAAGCTGAACCACCCGGAGGCGGTGGCGCTGATCAGCGCCGCGATCATGGAAGGCGCGCGCGACGGCAAGACGGTGGCGGCGCTGATGAGCGAGGGCAGGACGGTGCTGACGCGCGCCGACGTGATGGACGGCGTCGCCGAGATGATCCCCGAGATCCAGGTCGAGGCGACGTTTCCGGACGGCACCAAGCTGGTGACCGTGCACCAACCGATTGCATGACGATTTCGCGCACCGCGACGGTGCGCCTGGCGAGGAGGAAGACCGATGACGACGAAGACCCTGATCGGCGCCGCCGCCGCGCTGGCCGCCTGGCCTGCGCTGGCCCACGAAGGCCACGGGCTGCCCGGCGCCTCTCACTGGCACGCGAGCGACGTGTTCGGCCTCGTGATCGCCGTGGCCGCGATCGCGGGCGTGTGGTGGCTCGGCCGGCGCAAGTGACGATGATCCCCGGCGAGCTGATCGTCGACGACGGCGACCACGTGCTGAACCGGGGCCGGCGCACGGTGACGCTGGTCGTCGAGAACGGCGGCGACCGGCCGATCCAGGTCGGCTCGCACTACCACTTCGCCGAGACGAATGGCGCGCTCAAGTTCGACCGCGCCGCGGCGCGCGGGATGCGGCTGAACATCGCCAGCGGCACCGCGGTGCGCTTCGAGCCGGGGCAGCAGCGCACCGTCGAGCTCGTCGACTACGCCGGCGCGCGCGAGGTCTGGGGCTTCCGCGGCATGGTGCAGGGAAAGCTATGACCCACGACCCCACGCTCGCTTCGTTCGCGGCCCCCGAGGGGCGCGCAGTGCCCTTCGGGCGGCCGGGCGGGCACTGAGATGGCGACGATCGGCAGGCGTGCCTACGCCGAGATGTTCGGCCCGACGGTGGGCGACCGCGTGCGCCTGGCCGACACCGAACTGATCATCGAGGTCGAGGCCGACTACACGCTGCGCGCCGGCGGCTACGGCGAAGAGGTGAAGTTCGGCGGCGGCAAGGTGATCCGCGACGGCATGGGGCAGAGCCAGGTGGTCAACGGCCCCAGCGCGCACGAGGCGGTCGACTGCGTGATCACCAACGCGCTGATCGTCGACCACTGGGGCGTCGTCAAGGCCGACATCGGCCTCAAGGGCTGCCGCATCGCGGCGATCGGCAAGGCCGGCAACCCCGACGTGCAGCCGGGCGTGGACGTCGTGATCGGCCCCGGCACCGAGGTGATCGCCGGCGAGGGGATGATCGTCACCG
>CALIDR010000198.1 GCA_938022295.1 uncultured Burkholderiaceae bacterium | reverse complement strand
ACGTCGGGCGGGGCAGCCTTCAGGATGCCGAGCGCACGGTCCATCCGGCCGCGGAAGTCGGGCGTCAGGATCTCGATCGTCGTGCCCGGCGAGAGCTCGCGCACGCGGCGGATGCACTCCACGAAGTGCGCCGCGCCGCCGTCGCGCAGGTCGTCGCGGTCGACGCTGGTGATGACGACGTACTTGAGATTCAGCGCCGCGATCGTCCTTGCGAGATTGACCGGCTCGTCGGCGTCGAGCGGGTCGGGGCGGCCGTGGCCGACGTCGCAGAACGGGCAGCGGCGCGTGCACTTGTCGCCCATGATCATGAACGTCGCCGTGCCGTTGCCGAAGCACTCGCCGATGTTGGGGCAGCTCGCCTCCTCGCAGACGGTGTGCAGCTTGTGCTCGCGCAGGATCTGCTTGATCTCGTAGAAGCGCGTCGTGGGGCTGCCGGCCTTGACGCGGATCCAAGCCGGCTTCTTCAGCACCTCGGCCGGCGCGACCTTGATCGGGATGCGCGCGGTCTTGGCCTGCGCCTTCTGCTTGACGGTCGGGTCGTGGGTGGCGGGCGGGGCGTCGGTGCTCATCGCGGGCGGTGGATCACGGCCTCAACAGCGCCGCCAGGTGATGCCCGAGCCGCGCCGCCGCCGTGTCCCAGTCGGTGTGGACCCCGAGTCTAGCCAGATCGACCGTCTCCAGTCCCGGGTAGCCGCAGGGGTCGATGCGGCCGAAGGGCGCGAGATCCATCGCCACGTTCAGCGCCACCCCGTGGTAAGCGCAGTGGCGGCTGACCTTGACGCCGAGGGCGGCAATCTTGCCCAGCCCCCGGAACGGGTCGCGCGGGTCGGCGGGCCCCGCCAGCGCCGCGTGGCCGAACGGGTCGGCCAGCCGCACGTAGATGCCCGGTGCGCCGGCCACGCGGTGGCCGGTGACGCCGAACTCCTCGAGCACGCGCAGCAGCGCCGACTCGAGGCGGTAGACGTATTCCTTGACGTAGATGCGCAGCCGCCGCAGGTCGACGAGCGGATAGGCGACGACCTGGCCCGGACCGTGGTAGGTGACCTGGCCGCCGCGGTTCGTCGCCACGACCGGGATGTCGCCGGCGTCGTGCACGTGCTCGCCCCGCCCGCCCACGCCCTGCGTGAACACCGGCGGGTGTTCGCACAGCCAGATCTCGTCGGGCGTGGCGGCGTCGCGCGCGTCGGTGAAGCGGCGCATCGCGTCGACCGTCGGGGCGTAGTCGACGCGGCCGAGTCGGATCACGGTCGGCGGGCGGCCGGGAAGCACCATGGGGCGCGATTGTCGGGCCGGTCGGGCGGGCCGATCGCCTTCGGGCACACTGCGCCGCGGCGGGTCGCGATGGTGCCTCCTGCTGCTGCAGATCCTCGCATGACCCGAACCTTTGCGCCCCACCCGAAGGCGACCGCCCTGCGCGCCCGGCTGAGCCGCGCCGTCGCGACGATCGCCCTGGCCACGGCCGCGATGGCCGGCACCGCCGCGCCCGATCGCACGCCGCCGTCGCCGGAGGTGCGCGCAAGGCTCGAGCACGGCGTGCGCGCGTACGAAGCCGGACGCGTGGCCGAAGCGCGCTCGACGTTCGAAGAGCTGTCGCGCCAGGGCGTGCCCGCCGCGCACTACAACCTCGCCATGATGCACCTGCGCGGCGACATCCCCGGCGGCGTCGCGCCGGCGCTGGTGCTGCTCGAGCGCGCCGCGCGCGCGGGCTTCGTCACCGCGATGGTCCAGCTCGCGCGGCTGCACGAGGACGGCACCGCCACCGGCCGGCCCGACCTCGTGGCCGCCCACCGCTGGTACGTGATCGCGGCCGAGGCCGGCAGCGTCGACGCGCAGGTCGAGGCGGCCACCGGCTACTACCTCGGCCGCGGCACGGCGCGCGACCTGCCCCGGGCCGCGCACTGGTACCGCGAGGCGGCCAAGGCCGGCGACGTCGGCGCGATGTACCTGCTCGCGTCGATGTACGAGACGGGGCTCGGCGTGACGTGCGACCTGCGCCTGGCGCTGTACTGGTACGCTCTGGCGGCCGACTCGGGTGACGCCGCGGCGGCGCTCAAAGTGATCGAGATGCGCAAGAAGCTCGACGCCACGCCTTGCTGACGCTGCGGCCGATGACGCTGACCCTGCTCGCGATCGCCGCCGGCGCCTCGCTCGGCGCGATCGCGCGCTGGGCGCTCGGCACGTGGCTCAACACGCTGTTCCCCGACATCCCGCCCGGCACGCTGGCGGCCAACCTGATCGGCGGCTACCTGGTCGGCCTGGCGATCAGCTACGTGGCGTCGCACCCGACGCTGCCGCCCGAGTGGCGGCTGTTCGTGATCACCGGCTTCCTCGGCGGGCTGACGACGTTCTCGACGTTCTCGGCCGAGGTCGTCACGCTGCTGCAGCAGGGGCGCCTGCTGTGGGCGGCGTCGGCGGTGGCGGTGCACGTCGTCGGCTCGGTCACGATGACGATCGCCGGCATCGCGACGTGGCACCTGATGCAAGGGCGCGGAGGCACCTGATGGACGGATTCCAGCTGACGTTCTTCACCGAGAGCACCCGCCGCCACGCCGGGCGGCCGGTGGGCGAGTGGCTGTTGCGGCTGGCGCAGGAGCTCGGGCTGCGCGGCGCCACGCTGGTGGCGGCCAGCGAGGGCTTCGGCGCCGACCGCAGGCTGCACTCGGCGCACTTCTTCGAGCTCGCCGAGCAGCCGCAGGCGGTGTGGATGACCGTCAACGCCGACGAGTGCGAGCGCCTGTTCGCGCGCCTGCGCGCCGAGGGCGTGCGGCTGTTCTACGTCAAGGTGCCGGTCGAGTTCGGCGTGCTCGGCGACGACACCGGCGGCTGAGCGTGCTGCAAGCCCTGCGCGCGCTGCCGCGCACGGTCTGGCTGGTCGCGCTGATCAGCCTCGTCAACGACTCGGCCTCCGAGATGCTGTACCCGCTCGTGCCGCTGGTGCTGACGTCGGTGCTGATGGCAGGCCCGAAGGCGCTCGGGCTGATCGAGGGCATCGCCGAGGCCACCGCGAGCCTGCTCAAGCTGTTCTCGGGCGTCGTCGTCGACCGCACGCGGCGCCACAAGCCGTGGATCGTGGTCGGCTACGCGCTCGCCGGCTTCGGGCGGCCGCTCGTCGCCCTCGTCACGAGCTGGCCGGCGCTGCTGGCGATCCGCTTCGCCGACCGCGTCGGCAAGGGGCTGCGCACGTCGCCGCGCGACGCGCTGCTGGCCGCCAGCGTCGGCCCCGACCGCCGCGGGCTCGCGTTCGGCGTGCACCGCGCGATGGACAACGCCGGCGCCGTCGTCGGCCCGCTGGCGGCCGCGGCGCTGCTCGCCTCGGGCATGCCGCTCACCGAAGTCATCGCGTGGACGATCGTGCCGGCGCTGCTGTGCCTGGCGCTGGCGCTGGCGATCCGCGAGCCGCCGGTGGCGGCGCGGCCGGCAGCGCAGCGCTTCGACCCGACGCTGCGCGACCTGCCGCCGGTGCTGCGGCGCTACCTCGTCGTCGTCGCCCTCTTCACGCTCGGCAACTCGTCGAACATGTTCCTGCTGCTGCGCGCGCAGGAACTCGGCGTGCCGCAGGCGCAGGTGCCGCTGCTGTGGGCGGCGGTGTCGGCGGTGGCGATGCTGTTCTCGGCGCCGCTGTCGGCGCTGTCGGACCGCGTCGGGCGGCGCCGGCTGCTGGTGGCCGGCTGGCTCGCGTACGCGGCGGTGTACGCCGCGCTCGGCGCGGTCGGCACGGCCGGTGCGTGGCTGTTCGCGCTCTTCGCCGCCTACGGCCTCTTCCTCGCCGCCACGGAAGGCGTCGAGAAGGCGCTCGTGGCCGACCTCGCGCCGGCCGGCCGCCAGGGCACGGCGTACGGCTGGTTCAATCTCGTCGCCGGCGCGATGCTGCTGCCGGCCTCGCTCGTCTTCGGCTGGATCTACGAGACGGTGGCGCCGTGGGCCGCGTTCGGGTTCTCGGCCGCCTGCGCGACGGCAGCGGCGGTGCTGCTCGTCGCGTGGGTGAGGCCGCCCGCGCCGGCGGCCGCGTAGCGTCGTGCGCCGTCAGCGGTCGCGCGCGCAGCGAAAGCCGATGTAGACGACCGCGGTGTCGGCCGGCTTGCCCTGCAGGTGATCGGCGCGCATCGGCGCCGCGCCATACCACCACGAGCCGCCGCGCGTGTGCCGCTCGGCGTTGCCGCTCGCGCCGCGCGGCTCGTCCACCCACTCCCAGACGTTGGCGCCCATGTCGTGCAGGCCGTTGACGCCGGCCGGCGTCGCCGCGACGCGCGCGTGGCCGAGGCCGCGCGTCAGCTCGGCGCCGTGGCGGATCGCGCGCTGCGCCGCCGCCGGGCCGCAGTCGCCGAGGCACTGCGCGCCGGCGGGGCCGTCGCCGGTGGGGTACGGGTAGGTGCGGCCGCGCACGAACGGCGCCGGCGGCGCGTCGCGCTGCTCGGTGTACGCGGCGGCGACCCACTCGGCGTCGCTCGGCAGCCGTCCACCCGCCCAACGGCAGAAGGCCAGCGCCTCGTCGAACGTCAGGTGCACCGCGGGCTCGTCGTCGGCCGCACGCGCGCCGCCGCCGAATGGCATGGCCCAGGTCCAGCCCGGCTTGCGCACCCACCCAGCCTCGTACACCTCGCCGCCGCCGGCGCGCTCGGCGCGCGTCGTCGTGCCGGTGGCCTCGACGAAGCGGCGGAACTGGCCGACCGTCGTCTCGGTGCGCGCGATCTCGAACGCGGCGCCGATCGGCACCCAGTCGATCGTCGCGGCATCCGGCGATGCCCCCGCCGGCGAGGCGACGGCGATCAGGCTCGCGGCCAGTGACAAGCGACGCATCGGGGTGGCTCGGCAGTATCGGCGGGCCTTGCAGTCTGCCGGGGCCGCGGCGGGTCCGCGCGGCACGGCCGGGAAAGTCCCCACGCGCAGCCGCGGCGCCGCCTGCCGGCCTGCGCTAACCTGCCGCGCCGACCGCCCGCCACACCCCGCCATGACCTTCACCGACTTCGAAGCCGAAGCCCGCGCGCGCGGCTTCGACACCGTGCTCGAGCGCCCGTGGCCGCCGCACGCCGTCGTCGACACGCACACCCACCCGTTCGCCGTCCACGCGCTCGTCGTCGCCGGCGAGATGTGGCTGACGGCCGGCGGCCACACGCGCCACCTGCGCCCGGGCGACCGCTTCGACCTCGAGCGCGACGAGCCGCACGCCGAGCGCTACGGCGCCGAGGGCGCCACCTACTGGGCCGCGCGGCGCAGCGGCTGAAGGCCCGCCCCGCGGGCGACAATGCGCGCCCTATGTTCGCCCTCTTCGACGACGCCGGCCGGTTCCTTGCCGGGCGCGTGATGTCCGAAGCCGATGCCTCGATGCAGGTCGAGCTCGACTCGGGCAAGCGCGTCAAGGTCAAGCAGGCCAACGTGCTGCTGCGCTTCGACAAGCCGTCGCCGGCCGAGCTGCTCGCCGCCGGACAGCGGCTGGCGGCCGACATCGACCTCGACCTGGCCTGGGAATTCGCCCCCGAGGGCGACTTCGGCTTCGTCGACCTGGCGCGCGAGTACTTCGCCGCCGGCGCCGGCCCCGAGCAGCAGGCCGCGGCGCTGTTCCGCCTGTTCGAGGCCCCGCACTACTTCCGCCGCGTCGGCAAGGGCGTGTTCCGCAAGGCGTCGGCCGAGACGGTCAAGGCGGCGCTGCTGGGCATCGAGCGCAAGCGCCAGCTCGCCGCCCAGATCGACGCCTGGGCCGACGAGCTCGTCGCCGGCCGCTGCCCGCCGACGGTGCGCGAGCAGCTCTACCGCATCCTGTTCAAGCCCGACAAGAACGCGCCCGAGTACAAGGCCGTCGTCGAGGCCGCGCGGCGCAGCCAGCGCTCGCCGCTGGACCTGCTGAAGGCGGCCGGCGCGATCACGAGCGCGTACCAGTTCCACTGGCGCCGCTTCCTGTTCGAGCAGTTCCCGAAGGGCACCGGCTTCCCGCCGCTGCCGGTGCCGCCGGCGCCGGCCGACCTGCCGCTGGCGCCGGTGCGCGCGTTCTCGATCGACGACTCGACGACGACCGAGATCGACGACGCGCTGTCGGTGACGGGCCTGGGCAGCGGGCGCGTCGTGCTCGGCATCCACATCGCGGCACCGGCGCTGGCGATCGCGCCCGACTCGACGCTCGACAAGGTCGCGCGCGAGCGCCTGTCGACGGTCTACATGCCGGGCTGGAAGATCACGATGCTGCCGCCCGACGTCGTCAAGGCGTACACGCTCGACGAGGGCCGCGAGTGCCCGGCGGTGAGCCTGTACCTGACGCTCGACGAGGCGACGCTCGAGATCGTGGGCCGCGACACGCGCCTGGAGCGCGTGCCGGTGGCGGCCAACCTGCGCCACGACGAGCTCGACGAGGTCGTCACCGAGGCCGCGCTCGCCGGCGAGGCGCTGGCCGAGGTGCCGTTCGCCGTCGAGCTCGCGTTCTGCTGGCGGCTGGCGCGCCACCTGAAGGCGCAGCGCGAACGGGTGCGCGGCAAGCCCGAACTCTTCACGCGCCCCGACTACGCGTTCCGCCTGCTCGACGCCGCCGGCCAGCACCCGCGCCACGAGCCCGACGGCAGCGAGACGGTGCAGATCGCCGCCCGCCGCCGCGGCGCGCCGCTGGACCTGATCGTCTCCGAGGCGATGATCCTCGCCAACAGCACCTGGGGCGGGTGGCTGGCCGAGCTCGGCGTGCCCGCGATCTACCGCAGCCAGGCCGCGCTCGCCCCCGGCGTCAAGGTGCGCATGGGCACCAAGCCGCTGCCGCACGCGGGCATGGGGGTGGCGCAGTACACCTGGGCCACCTCGCCGCTGCGGCGCTACGTCGACCTCGTCAACCAGTGGCAGATCGTCGCCGCCGCCCGCCACGGCCGCACGGCGGCGCTGGCCGCGCCGTTCAAGCCCAAGGATGCGGCGCTTTTCTCCGTCATTTCGGCCTTCGACGCCGCCTACAGTGCGTATGCCGACTTCCAGCACGCGATCGAGCGGTTCTGGACGCTGCGCTGGCTGGAACAGAACGCCGTGACCGACTTCGAGGCGAGCGTGATGAAGGATGGACTGGTGCGCGCCGACGCGCTGCCGCTCGTGTGCCGCGTGCCCGGCTGCGAGCCGCTGGCGCGCGGCACGCGCGTGCGCGTGCGCGTCGCCGGCATCGACCTGCTGACGCTGGACCTGCACGCGAGCCTCGTCGAGCGGCTCGATGCCTCCGCCGCGGCGCCCGAGGCCGGCGACGAGGGCGAGGAAGACGCCGAGGCCGCCGGGCCGCTGGCGCTGGCGATCGACGTCGACGAAGGCCCCGCGCCGCAAGGCGACGACGCGGCGCCGGCATCCGCTGCCTGAAGCCATGGCCGGGGGTCCCGGGACGCTGCACCTGACGACGCTGCACTGGGCGTTCGCGGCGTCGGTGGCGGTGCACGGCGCGCTGCTGACGGTGCGCTTCGTCGACTCCGAGGGGTTCGAGCGCGCGTTGCGCGACACGCCGCTCGAGGTCATCCTCGTCAACGCGCGCTCG
>CALIDR010000197.1 GCA_938022295.1 uncultured Burkholderiaceae bacterium | reverse complement strand
CGCACACCGACGCCAAGTTCGGCATCCAGATCGGCCACAGCGGCGCCAAGGGCTCGACCAACGCGCCGTGGGACGGCGCCGGTGCCGACCACCCGCTGCCCGACGGCAACTGGGAGATCGTCTCCGCGTCGCCGCAGCAGTACCTCGAAGGCGTGAGCGCGATCAGCCGCGGCATGACGCGCGCCGACATGGACCGCGTCACGGCGCAGTTCGTGCGCGCCGCCGAAGGCGCGGCCGAGGCGGGTGCCGACTGGCTCGAGCTGCACTGCGCGCACGGCTACCTGCTGTCGAGCTTCATCTCGCCGCTGACGAACCACCGCGACGACGAGTACGGCGGCAGCCTCGCCAACCGCCTGCGCTACCCGCTGGAGGTGTTCCGCGCCGTGCGTGCGGTGTGGCCGCAGCACCTGCCGATCTCGGTGCGCATCTCGGCGCACGACTGGGTGCCCGGTGGCATCACGCCCGACGACGCGGTCGAGATCGCGCGGGCGTTCAAGGCGGCCGGCGCCGACATGATCGACTGCTCGAGCGGGCAGGTCAGCGCGAAGCAGAAGCCGGTGTACGGACGCATGTACCAGACGCCGTTCGCCGACCGCATCCGCAACGAGGCCGGCATCGCGACGATCGCGGTCGGCGCGATCAGCGAGGCCGACCACGTCAACAGCATCGTCGCCGCCGGCCGCGCCGACCTGTGCGCCGTCGCGCGCCCGCACCTCGCGAACCCGGCGTGGACGCTGACGGAAGCGGCCAAGATCGGCTGGACCGGCGTCGCGTGGCCGAAGCAGTACCTCTCCGGCAAGGCGCAGATGGAGAGCCTGTTCGCGCGCGAGAAGGCGCAGGCCGCTGCGCCCGCGCTGCGGGAGCCGGCGTGACGAAAGGGGCACCGCTGCTCGACGACGAGCGCATCGGCGCCGAGGCGCGCGCCGCGCACGACGACCACCTCGCGCTGCGGCTGTGGCTGCGCCTGCTCGCGTGCAGCACCGACATCGAGAACGAGATCCGCCGCCGGCTGCGCGCGCGCTTCGGCATCACGCTGGCGCGGTTCGACTACCTCGCGCAGCTTTACCGGCACCCGCAGGGGCTGCGGATGAGCGCGCTGTCGAAGTTCCTGATGGTCACCGGCGGCAACGTCACCGGGCTCACCGACGAGCTCGAGAAGGAAGGCTGGGTGCAGCGCGAGAGCGACCCCGACGACCGCCGCTCGTGGCGCGTCGCGCTGACCGAAGAAGGCATGCGCGCGTTCGAGCAGATGGCGCGCGAGCACGAAGCGTGGGTCGTCGAGCTGCTGTCGGGGCTCGACGAGGCGGCGCAGCGCCGCCTGCACGACCTGCTCGGCCGCCTGCGGCTGGGCCTGCACCCCGAAGACGATTGACGACGACGGAGGACGACCGCGATGACCGACCGCAAGCCCCTGGACCCGGCGCTGGCCGCCGGCAACCGCCACCCGCTCGGCGACTGGCGCGCGACGCACTTCGCGTGGACGCTCGCCGACCGCGTCGGCACGATCACGCTCGACCGCCCCGAGCGCAAGAACCCGCTGACGTTCGACAGCTACGCCGAGCTGCGCGACCTGTTCGCGCGGCTGCGCCACGCGAGCGACGTCCACGCGATCGTGCTCACCGGCGCCGGCGACAACTTCTGCTCCGGCGGCGACGTGCACGAGATCATCGGCCCGCTGATCGGTCTGCCCGCGCCCGAACTGCTGATGTTCACCCGCATGACGGGCGACGTCGTGAAGGCGATGCGCCACTGCCCGCAGCCGATCGTCGCCGCGATCGACGGCGTGTGCGCCGGCGCCGGCGCGATCCTCGCGATGGCCTCCGACCTGCGCTTCGGCACGCCGCGCAGCAAGACGGCGTTCCTGTTCAACCGCGTCGGCCTGGCCGGCTGCGACATGGGCGCGTGCGCGCTGCTGCCGCGCATCGTCGGCCACGGCCGCGCGAGCGAGCTGCTCTACACCGGCCGCGCGCTGCCCGGCGACGAGGCGTACCACTGGGGATTCTTCAACCGCCTGTGCGCGCCGGAGGACCTGCTGCGCGACGCCCACGCGCTGGCGCACGAGCTCGCGCACGGGCCGACGTTCGCCAACGGCATCACGAAGACGATGCTGCACCAGGAGTGGGACATGGGCATCGACGCCGCGATCGAGGCCGAGGCGCAGGCCCAGGCGATCTGCATGCTGACCGAGGACTTCGGACGCGCGTACCGCGCGTTCGCGGCGAAGCAGACACCCGTCTTCCAGGGCGACTGACGATGAGCCTGCACGACGACCTCGCCTGGCCGTTCTTCGACGAGCGCCACCGCGCACTGGCGCGCGAACTCGACGCGTGGTGCGCCGCGCACCTGCACGTCGACCACGGCGCCGACGTCGACGGAACGTGCCGCGCGCTCGTGCGCGCGCTCGGCGCGGCCGGCTGGCTGCGCCACGCGGTGGCCGGCACCGCGCACGGCGGGGCGGGCGAGGCGATCGACACGCGCACGATCTGCCTGATCCGCGACACGCTGGCGCGCCACGACGGCCTGGCGGACTTCGCGTTCGCGATGCAGGGGCTCGGCTCGGGCGCGATCTCGCTGGCCGGCACGCCGGCGCAGCGCGCCGCCGTGCTGCCGCGGGTGGCGCGTGGCGACGCGATCGCGGCCTTCGCGCTGTCGGAGCCCGACGCCGGCAGCGACGTCGCGGCGCTGCGGTGCGCCGCGCGCGTCGAGGGCGACGTCGCGATCCTCGACGGCGAGAAGACGTGGATCAGCAACGGCGGCATCGCCGACGTCTACGTCGTCTTCGTGCGCACCGGCGAAGCGCCGGGGGCGCGCGGCATCTCGGCCTTCCTCGTCGAGGCCGGCACGCCGGGCTTCGAGATCGCCGAGCGCATCGACGTCATCGCGCCGCACCCGCTCGCGCGGCTGCACTTTGCCGGCTGTCGCGTGCCGCTCGCGAACCGCATCGGCGCGCCTGGCGAGGGCTTCAAGATCGCGATGCGCACGCTCGACGTGTTCCGCACGTCGGTGGCCGCCGCCGCACTCGGCTTCGCGCGCCGCGCGCTCGACGAGGGCCTGCGGCGCGCGACGACGCGCCGGATGTTCGGCCAGACGCTCGCCGACTTCCAGCTCACGCAGGCCAAGCTCGCGCAGATGGCCACGACGATCGACGGCGCGTCGCTGCTGACCTACCGCGCCGCGTGGCAGCGCGACCAGGGCCGCGGCGTGACGAAGGAGGCGGCGATGGCCAAGATGGCCGCCACCGAAGGCGCGCAGCAGGTCATCGACGCCGCGCTGCAGATGTGGGGCGGCCTCGGCGTCACGCACGGGCAGACGGTCGAGCGGCTGTACCGCGAGATCCGCGCGCTGCGCATCTACGAAGGCGCGACCGAGGTCCAGCAGCTGATCATCGCGCGCGAGCTGCTGCGCGGCTTCGCGCCGGGGGCGTGATAAGTTCGGCGCCCCCATCCCGACGGAGAACGCCTTGGCGACGACGCTGCCCCAGGCCCGCAAGCTGCTGACCGCAGCCGAACTCGAACTCTTCGCCGCCAGCCGCGGCGACGCGCTGAAGGCGCTGACGGCCGTGCAGCTGCGCGGCAAGGTCAAGCGCTCGCGCACGCTGCGCGACAAGTACCAGGACCTGCTGCGCCGGCAGAAGGTGGCCACGCGCGGGCGCACCGGCACCAAGGCCGGCGCGAGCGGCGTGGCCAACGAGCGCACCGCGCAGAAGGCGCAGGTGTTCGCCGAGGTGCTCGCGCGGTTCGAGCAGCGCCTCGCGCAGGTCGAGGCCGCGGCCGAGCGCGCGGCGCGCAAGACGGCGGCCGCCCAGGCGCGGCTCGTGGGGCTCGCGCAGCAGCAGGCGCAGGCGGCGGCGCGCGCCGCGCGCACGCCGGCGCGCAGCGCGAAGGCCCCGGCGAAGGTGCCGGTGGCGGCGAAGAAGCTCGGGCCCACGAGCGAACGCGCCCGCGCCGCGCGCCACGCGATGCAGCCGAAGGTGGCGGGGCTGCAGAAGGTGCAGGCCCACGTGGCCGCACGGGGCCGCCGCGCACAGGCCAAGCGCGACGGCCGCCGCTGACCGTCCGACGCACCGCCGGCGATGAGCAAGGCCTTCACGAAGGAAGCCGACGCGGTCGACGAGGAAGACGACGTCGCGCTGCCGCCGCTGCCCGCCGGCGGCAAGAACTACCTGACGCCGCAGGGCTACGCGGCGCTGCGCGCCGAGCTGCTGCACCTGCTCGACGTCGAGCGGCCGAAGGTCGTCGAGACGGTGTCGTGGGCGGCCAAGAACGGCGACCGCAGCGAGAACGGCGACTATCTCTACGGCAAGAAGCGGCTGCGCGAGATCGACCGCCGCATCCGCTTCCTGACCAAGCGGCTGGACGTCGCCGAAGTCGCCGACCCGTCGCTGCACCACGGCAGCGACCAGGTCTTCTTCGGCGCCACCGTGACCTACGCCACCGCCGGCGGCGCCGAGCGCACGGTGACGATCAAGGGCATCGACGAGGCCGACAGCCTGAAGGGCGAGGTGAGCTGGATCTCGCCGATCGCGCGGGCCCTCTTGAAGGCGCGCGAAGGCGACGAGGTGCTGCTGCGCACGCCGGCGGGCGTCGAGACGATCGAGATCCTGCGCGTCGAATACCCGCCGCCGGCGCGCTGATCAGGGCTTGACGCGCTGGGCGCGCAGCACCGAAGGCGCGCGCTTCAGCGCCCGCAGCACCTCGGCCAGGTGCACGCGGTCGCGCACCGCCAGCCGCAGCCTGAGCTCGACCGTCTCGGTGGCGCGCTCGTCGCCCATCGCGATGTGCGTGATGTCGGCCTCGGCGGCGCTGACGGCGGCGGCCACGCGCGCGAGCACGCCCTTGCCGTTCTCGACCAGGATCTGCACCTCGGTCTCGAACGGCCGCGTCAGCTCCTCGGCCCACTCGACGTGCATCCAGCGCTCGCTGTCGCGCTCGTAGAGCTTCCTGCCGACGCTGCATTCGGCGCGGTGCACCGTCAGCCCCTCGCCGCGGCCGAGATAGCCGACGATCGCGTCGCCCGGGATCGGCCGGCAGCAGGTGGCCATCTGCACCGACGCGCCCTCGCTGCCGTCGATCGTCACCAGCCCCTGCGTCGGCGCGCTGTCGTCGACCGCGTAGCGCCCGAGGCTGAGCGTCACCGCGTCGGGCCGCGCGCCGCGCTCGGCCAGCAGCTGCGCGATGCGCTTGGCCACGATCGTCGCGATCTTCTTGCCCAGCCCGATGTCGACCATCAGCTCGGCGCGGTGGCGGTTGCCGCTCCAGCGCGTGACCTGCTGCCACAGCGCCGCCGCGTCGGCGTCGTCCGGGTCGGCCGAGGGCATCGGCAGGCCCTCGGCGCGCAGCGCCTGCGCGAGCAGCTTCTCGCCGAGGGTGCGCGACTCCTCGGCCTCCATCGTCTTCAGGTAGTGACGGATCTTGCTGCGCGCTCGGCCCGTGCGCACGAAGTTCAGCCACCCCGGATTGGGCCGTGCGGTGGGCGAGGTGACGATCTCGACCACGTCGCCGCTCTTGAGCTCGGTGCGCAGCGCCACCGGCTCGCCGTTGACTCTGGCGGCCACGGTGTGGTCGCCGATGTCGGAGTGGATCGCGTAGGCGAAGTCCACCGGCGTCGCGCCGCGCGGCAGCGCCAGGATCTTGCTCTTGGGCGTGAAGACGTAGACGGCGTCGGGGTAGAGGTCGATCTTGACGTGCTCGAGGAACTCGGTCGAGTCGCGCGTCTCGTCCTGGATGTCGAGCAGGCTCTGCAGCCAGATCGTGCCCAGGCGCTGCGCCTCCTTCGGGTCGTGCACGTCCTTGGTCTTGTACATCCAGTGCGCGGCGATGCCGGCCTCGGCCACCGCGTGCATCGCCGAGGTGCGGATCTGGAACTCCACCGCGGTGCCGAGCGGGCTGACCAGCGTCGTGTGCAGCGACTGGTAGCCGTTGGCCTTCGGGATCGCGATGTAGTCCTTGAAGCGCCCGGGCACCGGCTTGTAGAGCTGGTGCAGCACGCCCAGCGCGGTGTAGCACTCGAGCACTTCACCGACGACGATGCGG
>CALIDR010000196.1 GCA_938022295.1 uncultured Burkholderiaceae bacterium | reverse complement strand
TGCGCGACGCGCTCGACCCCAAACTCAGGGGCCTGGAATGAGCGCGCCGCTGCTGTCGATCCAGGACCTGCGCGTCGCCTTCCGCATGGGCAAGGTCGACGGCGTCGCGACGCGCGCCGACGCCGTGCGCGGCGTGAGTTTCGACGTGCCCGAGAACACGACGGTCGCGCTCGTCGGCGAGTCGGGCTCGGGCAAGAGCGTGACGGCGATGTCGATCGTCAACCTGCTGCCCGACAACGCCGAGCGCAGCGGGCGCATCGCCTGGCGCGGCCGCGACCTGCTCGGCGCGACGCTGCCCGAGCTGCAGGCGCTGCGCGGGCGCGAGATCGCGTGCGTGTTCCAGGACCCGATGACGTCGCTGAACCCGGTGTTCACCGTCGGCCACCAGCTGTGCGAGCCGCTGATCCGCCACCTCGGCATGACGCCGCGCGACGCGATGGCCAAGGCCGAGAGCCTGCTCGGCGAGGTCGGCCTCCCGGAGCCGAAGCGGCGCCTCGCCGCGTACCCGCACGAGCTCTCGGGCGGGCAGCAGCAGCGCGTGATGATCGCGATGGCGCTCGCGTGCGAGCCGAAGCTGCTGATCGCCGACGAGCCGACGACGGCGCTGGACGTCACGATCCAGCGCCAGATCCTCGAGCTGCTCGCCAGGCTGAAGGCGAGCCACCGCATGAGCGTGCTGTTCATCAGCCACGACCTGGGCGTCGTCGGCGAGATCGCCGACCACGTCGTCGTGATGCGCCACGGCGCGGTCCGCGAGCAGGGGCCGGTGGCGCGCATCTTCGAGGCGCCGCAGGACGCCTACACGAAGGCGCTGCTCGCGTGCCGGCCGAGCCTGGAAGGCAATCCGGCGCGGCTGCCGGTGATCGACGACCACATGGCCGCGCAGGGCGGACGCGAGTCGGTCGGCCCGGCGTCGGCCCCCGCGGCGGCGAAGGACCCGAACGCGCCGGTCGTGCTCGAGGTGCGGTCGCTCGCCAAGAGCTTCTTCCTGCGCGAAGGGCTGTTCGGCAAGCGCGAGTTCAAGGCCGTGCAGGGGGTGAGCTTCCGTCTGCGCCGCGGCCACACGCTCGGCGTCGTCGGCGAGTCCGGCTCGGGCAAGACGACGATGGGGCTCACGCTGCTGCGGCTGCACGAGCCCACCGGCGGCGAGGTGATCTTCGACGGCCGCAACCTGCTCGAGCTGTCGGACCGCGAGCGCCAGGCGATGCGACGGCGCATCCAGATCGTGTTCCAGAACCCGTACGCGAGCCTGAACCCGCGCTTCACGATCGGGCAGACGCTCGTCGAGCCGATGGCGATCCACGGCATCGGCGCCGACACCGCCGAGCGCGAGCGGCGCGCGCGCGCCCTGCTCGACAAGGTGGGTCTGTCGGGCCGCACGTTCCACAAGTACCCGCACGAGTTCAGCGGCGGCCAGCGCCAGCGCATCGCGATCGCGCGCTGCCTGACGCTCGAGCCCGAGGTGCTAGTGCTCGACGAGGCCGTGAGCGCGCTCGACGTGTCGGTGCAGGCCCAGGTGCTGAACCTGCTGCGCGACCTGCAGGACGAGCTCGGCCTGGCCTACGTCTTCATCAGCCACGATCTCGCCGTCGTGCGCTTCGTCGCCGACGAGGTGCTGGTGATGAAGGACGGCGTCGTCGTCGAACAGGCCAGCGCCGCGCAGATCCTCGCCGCGCCGCGCGAGGCCTACACGCAGCGGCTGCTGGCGGCGATCCCGCGCGGCTGGCGGCCGGGCGCGCGGGCCGGCTGACCGGGCGCGCGCCTTCGCGTTCGATCGGCCGGGTGCGAACGGCCGCTTTCGACCCCGTCCCGACATCCGCGTTGCCAGGCAAGCCGTGGCCGCGCAGCGCCTTCGGCGCGTTTCGCCCACGGCGTGGCGATTCGTTGCGGCAGGTGCCCGAGCGACGGCGCACGGCCCCAGCGGGAATGTCGTCTGCGCGCTCCTGCAGCGCAGTCTTCAGCCCGACGAGAGCTTGCGCAAGAGCGTCTTGTAGTCGATGCGCAGCAGGCGTGCCGCCTGCGCCTTGTTGCCGCCGCAGTGCTGGAGGACGAGCCGGATGTGACGGCGTTCGACGAGATCGAGCGAGACATCGTCCGCGCCGTCAGCCGCCGACGAGCCACGACCGAGCTCGTCGTCGAATGCCGACGCCGGCAGGATCGCTTGCCTGGGGTCCGCCAGGATGACCGCCTGTTCGACGGCGTTCTCGAGCTCGCGCACGTTGCCCGGCCAATCGCGCTGCATCAGGTGCTGCACCGCGGCCGGCGAGAGTCGCCTGGCCGCGCTGGCATGCGAGCGCGCATAGCGGTGCAGGAAGTGATCGGCCAGCAGCGCGATGTCCTGCCGGCGCTGGCGCAGCGGCGGCACGACCACGTGCAGCACCTTGATGCGGTGGTACAGGTCGCGTCGGAAGTCGCCCCGATGCACCAGCGCCTCGAGATCGACGTTCGACGCGCACACCAGGCGCAGGTCCACCTCCTGCTCGCGCGTGCCGCCGAGCGGACGCACTCGGCGCTCGGCGAGCACGCGCAGCAGCTTGGCCTGCAGCGCCGGCGGCGTCGAGTTGACCTCGTCGAGGAACAGCGTGCCCCCGTCGGCCTGGGCGATCAGTCCCGTGTGGTCGGTGGCGGCACCCGAGAAGGCCCCCTTGCGGTAGCCGAAGAGCTCGCTTTCGGCCAGCGCTTCGGGGACGGCGGCCATGTTGATCGCGACGAACGGCCCCTTGCCGCCGTGCAGCGCGCGCGCGACCAGCTCCTTGCCGGTGCCGCTCTCGCCCTCGATCAACACGTTGGCCTTGGCCCCGCGCGCCCTCAGGACCCAGTCGCGCAGACGCGCCATCGCCGGGCTGTCGCCGAGCAGCGCCCGGATCTCGGGGTCGCTCAGCGCCAGCTTGCTCTGGACATCGGCCATGCGCAGCCGCAGCCGGCGGTCGCGCGCGACCTTGGCCAGCACGAGGTCGACGCTCTCGAAGCTGAAGGGCTTGGGCAGGAAGTCGAAGGCACCTTGACGGACGGCCTCGACGGCGTTGGCCAGCGTCGAGTGGGCGCTGACGACCACCACCGGAAGGTCGGGATCGTGCTCCTTGACGTCGCGGATGACGGCGAAGCCGTCCCGCCCAGGCATCACCAGGTCGGTGAACACCAAGTCGGGACGCGATGCGGCGAGACGCGCCGCCACCTCGTCGGCGCGGTCGAGGAGGTCGACACGATGCGCCCCGCACGACTCGATCACGCGCCGCAGGGTGCGCGCGACGTCGGGTTCGTCCTCGACGACGAGGACGGCGAGCGCGTCGTCGGCGCTGGACTCGCGGGTGGTCGCGGACATCGGCGCCCATCTTAGGCCGCCCGCCGGCCACCCGCTGCCGACCGCCGCGCCGGGTGTCATCGTCCTCGCCGCCGACCCCGTCCGTCGACGCCGCTGCCGGGCGAGGTCAGTCGCGGGCGGCCGGAACGTCGACCGGGTAGTTGTTCGACAGGGCCGTCAGGAACACCTCGATGTCGGTGTAGGCCTTGCTCCCCGGGCGCAGCGGCTGCGTGCCGGCATTGCGGTTGCACTCCGAGAAGCGAACGTGCAGCGCCTGCAGTTCGCCCTTCGTGCGGTAGGCCGGCCAGTGGGCGACGTCCCCGTAAGGGGTCGTCAGCACCTGGCCGCGCAGCGAACTGCCGATCGCGGCCGTGTGGCACGACGCGCAGGCGAAGTTGTTGGAGCCCACGCGTACGTGGAAGCGCTCCTTGCCGCGCTCGAAGGCGTCCTTCAGGGGGCCCTGCGAGACGTCGATGCGGATCGGCACGCCGTTGCTGAAGCTGGTTACGTACAGCGAGACGGCGGCGTTGTCGTAGCTGCCGTGCTCGAGCTTGCGCCCCTGGCGGGTCGTGCACACCTCGATCATTTCGTCGAGGCCGACGACGCGCTGGAGCTCGGCGTTGTACTGCGGGTAGCGCGTCGCACGCAGGCCCTTGAGGTTGCCGTCCTGGGCGCCCAGGCAGCTCGCGAGAGCGTTGCCCTTGTTGAGCTCGGCGTAGAGCTGCCCGCCGCGGTCGAGCGCCAGGTGTCCGCCGTGCAGCGAGTCGTCGACGCTGGGGTCCATGAACTTCCAGTTCGTCTTCCACTGCTCGGACTTCGACTCGTAGAGCTTGGGGTCGAGCTGCTTGCGGTCCTTCCAGTACGGATAGGTCTTGCTCAATTCCATGTCGCCCGTGACGTCGGGCTTCCAGTCCACCGGCGGCACGTAGTCGCGTCGCGGGCCGTCGGCGAGCGCAGCGGCGGTGCACAACGCGATCGCGGCGGCACCGGCCAGCGTGATGGGCAGTCTCATGTGGGTCTCCTCAGGGGGTGGGGCTCAGCGGATGCTCTGCAGGAAGGCGACGATGTCGCGAATGTCCTGCTCGGTCAGCGTGCCGAAGGCGCCGTACGGCGGCATGAACGTGTACGGGTTCTGCACCCGCGCGTCGAAGACCTGCTGGTAGACCTTTTCGTCGCTGTAGCCTCGCTGCGCGAACCCTAGCAGCGACGGCCCGGCGGTGCCGGGCTGGGCGTCGCCCGGCAGCGCGTGACACGCCCAGCAGTTGCCCTGCTGCGTGTTCATCGCGATCTGCCTGCCGCGAGCCGGGTCGCCGGCCAGAGGCGCGTCGAGCGAGACGCGCTGGGGCGGCGGCGTCGCGCGCGTGTCCTCGTAGCTCAGCGTGGTCCACTTGGACAGATCGCGACGGTGGGGGCGCTCCTCCGGCGACGCGCTGTTCTCCTTCGGGAAATGCCACACCGTCTTGTTCGGCGTCTGCGGGTTGACAAGCACGTCGGCGGGCAAGGTCTGTGCCCCGGCGGTGGCCATGCCGGCCAGCGTGATGGCGCAAAGCGCGCCGGCGGTTCGCGAGTTCATCGATGTCGTCTCCTCGGTCAGGGCCATTCCGCGTTCGTCTGCACGAATTGCGGGTTCAGGCACTCTTCACGAACCGTGCCAGCCCCCTATGCGACGCCGGTGCCCGAGGCCGCCCCCGGAAAGTCGCGGGCGCAGGAGGGCCGCGCCGGCCTTCGAACGGCGCGGCACACGGTCAAAATGCACCCGTCGCCCCGATCGACTGTGGCGAAATGCCATAGCGGTCGACGGTACGACGTCAGGCGAACCGAGCGACGATGGGCACCGACTCCACGATCACGGCATCACCACCGGCGCGTGCGGACCTGCACGCATCGATGGCGCTGCCCAGGCCCGCAGGGTGGCGACGCTCGCTGCAGTGGCGGCTCGTGCTCTACGCGGTCGCGCTCGTCGGCGTGATGTCGCTGCTGCTGTTCGTCGCGATCGACCGCCTCGTCAGCCAGCACTTCGCAGCCCTGCACGACGAACGCGCGCAGCAGGTCGGGCGACAGATCGAGCAGGCGCTCGTCGAGGAAGCACAGCGGCTGCAGGACCTGATCCAGCTCGCCGCCACAGACGCCGACCTGATCCACGCCACCTACTATCACCTGCACCTGCAGGGCGAGCGCCGCCATCCGCAGCTCGCGCTGCAGCGCGTCGCCGACGCGCTGCGGCTCGAGTCGGCAAGCCTGCGCGCCCTCGACGGAAGGCCGCTGGCGCTGACCGGGCCGACGTGGGGCAGCGGCGCGGCGGCGCCGGCCGATGGCGTCGCCGTGGTCCGTCACGGCGGCGAGGCGTGGCTCGTCGTCCAGACCCGCTTGCTGCGGCAGGGGGAAGCGCTGGCGAGCGTGGCGGCCGCGCGCGCGCTGGAGCCGCTGCTCGACCAACTGGCCCGGACGAGCCAGAGCCGGCTCGCCGTCGCGCCTGCCGGCGAATCGGGCAACCTCGTCGTCACGAGCCTGGGAGCGCAGCCCCTGCCCTTGGACCTCGTCGTCCCCGACACCGCCTCGCAGGTGCTGCGCACCGCCCAGCAACTGCTGGCGGCCATGCTCGCCGTCAGCGGCGTGGCGCTGGCGGCAGGCCTGGCCTGGTTCACGCGACGGGAGCTGAAGCCGCTGGCGGCGCTGGCGAGCGCGGCTGCTGCGATCGGCCGCGGTCAGCTGGGGCAGCAGGTGCCCGAGCGTGGCGACACGGAGATCGCCGACCTCGTGCGGGCGTTCAACGACATGAGCCGCAAGCTGGCCGACGCCCGTCGGGTCGAGCAGCAACTGCAGCAGCAGGAACGGCTGTCGATGATCGGGCGGGTGGCGGCGCGCGTGGCGCACGACCTGAACAACCCCCTGACGGTCATCTCGAACACGGTGCGCCTGCTGCAGCGCGAGTCGTCGTCGGCCTCGGCCGAGACCCGCGCGGACCTCGAGCTGGTGCATCACCACGCGCAGCGCTGCAGCCGCATCGTCGCGGAGCTGCTCGACCAGGGCCGCGCGGTCCGTCTCGTGCCGACGCAGGTCGACCTCGTGCCCTGGCTCGAGGACGTCGTCCGCCGCTGGAGCGGTGCGGCCGGCGGCCGGCGCGTGACCTGTCGGCCTGGTGTCGACCGTCTGTTCGTCCACGCCGACGTGCTCCAGCTCGAACGCTGCGTCGACAACCTGCTCGACAACGCCGCGCAGGCCTGCCCCGACGGCCCGATCGAGGTCGTGCTCGAATCCGACGTCGACGCGCGCGGCGCCCGGGCGTTGATCTGCGTGCGCGACGGCGGGCCCGGGTTCACCGCGGAGATGCGCGAGCATCTCTTCGAGCCGTTCTACACGACGAAGGCCGGCGGCAGCGGGCTGGGCCTTGCGAGCTGCCGCACGGTGGCGCGGGCGCACGGCGGCGACGTCGAGGTCGCCGGCGACGGCCGCGGCGAGGTCGTGCTGTGGCTGCCCCGCTGAGGGGCGCCGTCGAGGCGCTCAGGCCAGCGCGAGCGTGCGGCGCCGATACCCCGCGGCGCCCGCCGTGACCGGGATCAGCTGCCGCTCGACGATCGCCCGGCCGGCGTCGCCGTACACGAAATCCATGAACGGCCCCATGCGCGCGTCATCCCAACGCCTGAAGGCAAGCGTCAGGGGCCCGGTCAGGGGGTAGCGCAGTCCGGCTTCCCTGGCCAACGGCACGCCGTCGACGGACAGAGCCTTGAGCAGCCCGCGCTCGACCAGCGGCCGCGCGTAGACCCAGCTGACGATGCCGAGCGCTCCTTCGAAACGCGACGTCGTCTCGGCGATCTTCTCGTCGGTGGTCACGAACAGGCCGCGCGGCGACCAGCGCGGGGCGTTGGCCAGGAGCGCGGAGCGCACCGGCTCGACGTAGTCGGGGCAGTGCCGGCGCACGACGAGCGCGACCATGCCATCCCCGGCGCCGAGCTCGCGCCAGCGGGCGACTTCCCCGCTGGCCACCCGCATCAGGTCGCGCAGCGAGATGCCCGACAGCGGATTGCCCGGGTGCACGACGACCGCCTTCCAGTCGTGAGCCACGACCAGGTGCGGCAGCCCGCGCAGCGGCGTCGACTCCACCGGGCAGCACAGCCCGCCGAAGTCGGCCACTGCGGCGCGCAGCGCGGCGATCGCCTCGTCGCAGCCGCCGCCGCGCACCGCAAACGAACGGCCCGTGGCGGCCGAGTACTGCGCGGCCAGCTCGCGCATCGCCCCGTGGGCGAGGATGTGGGTGCCCTCGTAGCTCAGGGACGGCTGCGCGGCGGCCAGCAAGAGCGGCCCGGGCCGGCTGCCGCGGCACACCGCGGCCCCGATCGCAGCCGCTCCGGCGTCGAGCACGGTTGCCGACGAGGTCGCGCCGCAGGTCGCGGCACCGAGGATCAGCAGCGAGCGCCGGCGCATGGGCCGTATGGTACGTCTTCGCGGCACCGTGCGAACCGCCTTGCAGAGCGGCCCGGCGCCTGCGCGACGCCGCGTCGACGCTGCCGCCGGGTAACCCTGGGTCGGGCAGTCGGCCGCTCGATCCCGCATGCAACCGTCTCTCGTGTCTGACGTTTCCCACCACGCACACGGTCGCCTGGCGGGTGACGACGCTGCGCACCCGATCGCGCCGCCCCGGGGCACGCCGGCGGCGTTGCGAGCCCTGCGGGCCGCGGCGGGGAGGGGACGCCCCGGCCCCTGGCCAGGCGCACCGTGCGCAGGGACGGTGCGCCTGCGGGCTCGTCCTTGCCGGCGCGCCCGATGACGGCCCGCTCGGGCGCGCCCGACTGCCGGCCCGGGCCAACCGCATTTCAGGTGCAGCCGGCCTGCCGGACCCGCATTCGACCCCGCGACAGCCGACGGGTCGCCCGCGTCCCGAGCCTGCACTTCGGAGTCGTCGGCCGCGGCGCCGATCGCCTCTACGTGGTTGCCCCGGTCCGGGGGCGCTGCCCCCGACGCTCGGGCGACGCGGCGGCGCCGCGGTCTGCCGGGGGCCCTGGCCGAACGCCGCTTGCCCATGAGATCCGGAGCGACCGCGTCTCAGCGCCGCCACCACCACAGCAGCAGCGAGACGACGATCGAGATCACGATCCCGGTCGTGATCGGGGCGAAGAAGTGGAAGCCGTCGCGCTCGATGTGCACGTCGCCCGGCAGCCGCCCCCACGGCAGGCGGGCGAGCCAGGGCCACAGCAGGCCGGCCACGAGGAAGACAATCCCGACGGCGATCAGCAGGCGTTGCATCACAAGGGTGCCCGTGCGCACCGGACGGGCACGCGGTCGCCATCGTAAGCCGTGGCCGCGGCCGCAGCGGCCGCGGGGGAAACGGCCGCGCCGTCAGCGCCGCAGCAGGCGGCGCAGCGCCGACTGCAGCCGCCGCCGCTGGACGTCGTCGATCGGCTTGAGCACGAAGTCGTTCATCCCGGCGGCGAGCGCGTCGTCGCGCTCGCCCACCAGCGCGGCCGCCGTCAGCGCGATGATCGGCAGTGCCACCGGGTCGTGCACCGCGCGCAGCCGGCGCGCCGCCTCGATGCCGCCCATCTCCGGCATCTGCAGGTCCATCAGCACGGCGTCGTACGGGCGCCCGCAGGCGATCGCCTGCTCGATCGCGGCGATCGCCTCGGCGCCGTTGTGCGCCTCGCCGGCGAGCACGCCCCACTGGCGCAGGATCGACTGGGTGATGATCTGGTTCGTCGCGTCGTCGTCGACGACGAGCACGCGCGCGCCGGCGAGCGGGTCGCCGTCGAGCGCGCCGAAGCCGGTGATCGGCGTGTCGGCGCTGGCGATCTCGAGCGGCAGGTCGACCCAGAAGCGGCTGCCGAGGCCGGGCTGGCTGTCGACGCCGACGCTGCCGCCCATCAGTGCGGCCAGGTCGCGGCAGATCGACAGCCCGAGGCCGGTGCCGCCGTAGCGCCGCGTCGTCGACTGGTCGCCCTGCGTGAACGGCTCGAACAGGCGCGCCTGCAGCGCGGGGTCGATGCCGGGGCCGGTGTCCTGCACCTCGAAGCGCACCTTCGGCGTGGCGCCGGCCTCGAGCAGGCGCGCCTTCAGCCGCACGCTGCCGCGGCCGGTGAACTTCAGCGCGTTGCCGACGTAGTTGCTCAGGATCTGCCGCAGCCGCACCGGGTCGCCGACGACGCGCTGCGGCAGCTCGGGGTCGACCTCGAGCGACAGCGCGAGCCCGCGCGCGTCGGCCAGCGCGCCGTAGCCGCGCTGCAGCGTGCCGAGCAGCGCGTGGAGGTCGAACGCGACGCGTTCGAGGTGCAGCTTGCCGGCCTCGATCTTCGACAGGTCGAGGATGTCGGAGATGACCGAGGCCAGCGCCTCGGCGCTGTCGCCGATCAGCTCCAGGTAGCGCTGGCGCTGCGCGTCGCCGACCTCGGGCGCGCGCGCGATGCGCGCCAGGTTCAGCAGCTGGTTCAGCGGGTTGCGGATCTCGTGGCTGGTGTTGGCGAGGAACGCGCTCTTGGCGCGGTTGGCGGCCTCGGCGTCGTCGCGCGCCTTGGCCAGCGCCTGCACCAGGCGGCGCTGCTCGGTCACGTCCTCGGTGATCCACACCGTGCCGCCGCGGCTCGGGTGCTGCGGATCGACGGCGCGCACGAGCGTGCGGCACAGGATGCGCGTGCCGTCGCGGCGCGCGAGCTCGGCCTCGGTATCGACGCGCTCGCCGCGCGCGAGCGCGGCGCCGATCTCGCGCCCGATGCGCGCGTAGGCCTCGTCGCTCGGCCACACGACGCGCCCGGGCTGGCCCACCAGCGTGCCGCGCGGCCAGCCGAGCATGTCCTCGAACGCCGGGTTGACGAGCTGGAACACCTGGTCGCGCGTCAGCGCGATGCCGATCGACGCGTTGTCGAGGATCGCCTCGCGCTCCAGCCGCGCGCGCTCGACGGCGGTGATGTCGCGCGCGTTGAGCACCACGTAGTCGCGCCCGTCCATCGTGAAGCGCGCCGCCGAGACGAGCATCTGCACCCGCCGGCCCGACTTGGCGATGAACTCGCACGGCCAGTTGCGCTGCACGCCGTCGCGCTCGAGCGCGCGCTTGAGGTGCTCGCGGTCCTCGGGCCGTGCCCACACGCCGACCTCGACCGAGCGGCGGCCCACGACCTCCTCGCGCGTGTAGCCGAGCAGCTGCTCGAACGTCTCGTTGACCATCACGTAGCGGCCGGTGGCCAGTTCGGTCAGGGTGATGAGGTCCGGGCTCGTGGCCACCAGGTGCGACAGCAGCGCCTCCGAGCGGCGCACGGCGTCCTCGGCGGCGCGGCGGTCGGTGTCGTCGACGAGGATCGCGAGCGTGGCCGGCCCGTCCGACGCGTCGACGCGCACCGCGCCGGCGAGCACGTCCATCCGGTGGCCGTCCAGCGACTGCACGCGCAGTTCCTCGGGCTCGAGCGCCTGGCCCACCGCCATCGTCTCGAGCTGCGCGATGCGCGCGCGCATCGCGTCGCGCGAGGCGCCCGGCTCGCAGTGGCCCTCGAGGTGATGGCCGAGCATCGCCGCCAGGTCGGGGTAGCCGAACAGCTCGACGGCGGCCGGGTTGGCGTCGAGCACGCGCCCGCGCCGGTGCAGCACGAGCGCGGTGGGCAGCCGGTTGAACAGCTCGCGGTAGCGCGTCTGCGTGATCTCGAGCGCCGCGCGCGCCTGCACCTCGGCCGAGACGTCGCGCGCCACCCCCCAGTAGCCCTGGAACGCGCCGCGCGCGTCCAGCCGCGGCTCGCCGCTGACGCTCAGGTGGCGCACGCGGCTGCCGTCGCGCCAGCGCACCGGGCGGTCGCGGAACGGCTCGCGCGCCTCGAGGTCGGCGCGCAGCGCGTCGAGCGCCTCGTCGTCGAACTGCAGGCACGGCAGCTCCCACGGCACCTGGCGCGGCACCTCGGGGTCGGCGAGGAAGACGCCGTCGCGCTGGCGGTGCGACACGTGGACGAACTGCAGCCCGGCGTCGAGCTCCCAGTAGGCGTCGGCGGCGATGCCCAGCAGGCCGACGAAGCGTTGCTCGCGCGCCTGGCTCGCCTGCAGGTACAGGCCGACGACGCGCGCCAGCAGCAGGCCCATCGCGATGCCGCTGCCGAGCACGACCAGGTGCAGCGTCAGCCGCCACGGCAGCGGCTTGGCGGCCGCCGCCGGCCCCGCGACCCAGCCCTGCTGCTCGGCCCACGCGAGCGCGGCGAGCACCGCGGCGCCCCACAGCGCCGCGACGGCGCCGGCGCGCGTCGATGCGACGGCGAACAGCGCCGCGACGATCAGGCCGAAGGCGCCGAGCGTGATGCTCGACAGGCCCCACTGCTGCGTCACGGCGCCCAGGCCGATCAGCGTCATCACGAGCACGGCGACGACGGCCAGCGCCGGCGTCACCCAGCGCTCGCGCAGCCGCGTGGCCACCGCGCTCAGCAGCGCGGTGGCCGCCAGCGCGGCGGTGATCGCCTGCGGCAACCCGGGCTGCCAGCCGATCGTGGCGAGATGGAACGCCACCGCGAGCGCCGCCGCGACGGCGACGGTGCCGAAGAAGTAGCGCGCGATCGACGCGGCGATGCGCGGGCGCGGGTCGAGGGTGGTGGCCGGACGCAAGGGCGGGGGCGGTGCGCCGGCCGCCGTTTCGGCGTCCGGCGTGACGGGCGGTGCTCGCTGCAACACGATGTATCGGCTTATCGGCGCCCGGGCAGCGGCGGCCGAACCGGCGCCGGTCGCGCGCACCCGCCGCGGTCCACTATGTCACGCCGGGCGCGCCGCGTTGAGCTCGGCGCGCGTGGCCAGCGCCGCCTGCCGCGCCGCGGCGGCGAAGCCGGCGTCCGCGCCGGCGTACAGCACCGCGCGCGAGCTGTTGACGACGATCGGGCCGTCGGCGCGCCAGCCGGCGCGCACCGTCGCCGCGGCGTCGCCGCCCTGCGCGCCGACGCCCGGGATCAGCAGCGGCAGCGTCGGCGCGAGCTCGCGCACGCGCGCGATCTCGCCCGGGTAGGTGGCGCCGACGACGAGGCCGAGCTCGCCGCTGCGGTTCCACGGCCCCGCGGCCAAGCGCGCGATGCGCTCGAACACGCGCTCGCCGCCTTCGAGCGCCTGCGCCTGAAGGTCGTCCCCGCCGGGGTTCGACGTGCGGCACAGCAGGATCGCGCCCTTGCCCGGCCAGCGCAGGAACGGCTCGACGGAGTCGAAGCCCATGAACGGCGACAGCGTCACCGCGTCGGCGCGGTAGCGCTCGAACGCCTCGCGCGCGTACTGCTCGGCGGTGGCGCCGATGTCGCCGCGCTTGGCGTCGAGGATCACCGGCACGCCCGGCGCGACGGCGTGCACGTGGGCGATCAGGCGCTCGAGCGCGTCCTCGGCGCGATGAGCCGCGAAGTAGGCGATCTGCGGCTTGAACGCGCACACCAGGTCGCGCGTGGCGTCGACGATCGCGGCGCAGAAGTCGTAGATGCGGCCCGCGTCGCCGCGCCAGGGGGCGGGAAAGCGCGCCGGCTCGGGGTCGAGCCCGACGCACAGCATCGAGTCGTGCGCCGCCGTGGCGGCGCGCAGCAGCGTCGTGAAGCTTTGCGGGCGGGTCGTCATCGCGCGGCGGCGCCGCCCGCGCACGGGTGCGGGGCGGTCACGGGGAGGGACACAGGTGGAGGAAGCGCAGCAGGTCGGGCAGGTCGTCGTCGAAGTCCGACAGCGCGTGGTCGCCGCCTTCGAGCAGCTTGACCTCGGCGCCGCGGCAGCGCTGCACCATCTCGCGCCAGTCGAGCACTTCGTCGCCCTTGGCGACGACGGCGAAGAAGCGCTCGGGGTGCGTCAGCGCCGGCACGGCGAGCTGCTGCAGCTCCTCGATGTACTCGACGCGGAAGAAGAAGTGCTCGTCCGGGTCGTGGAAGCCGGTCTGCTCGCCGATGTGCTGCGCCAGATCGCGCGCCGGGTGCACGGCCGGGTTCAGCAGCACGGCGCGGCAGCCGGTGCGCTCGGCGATCCACACCGCGTAGTAGCCGCCGAGCGAGCTGCCGACCACCGCCATGCGCTCGCGCGGCCAGCCGGCGATGCCCGCCTCGACGAGCGCCATCGCCGCCCGCGGCGACGGCGGCAGCTGCGGGCACCACCAGTGCACCTCGGGGCGGTGCTCGCGCAGCCAGGCGTGCAGGCGCCGGGCCTTGAACGACTGCGGCGACGAGCGGAAGCCGTGCAGGTACAGCAGGTGCGTCGGCGGCAGGTCGGCGCGGGGCGGCATGCGCGCAGTCTATCGGCGCCGCGGCGCGGCCTTCGGCCCGCGATCCCCGACCGGGGCGCCGGGTCGCGGCGCGGCGGTTACCCTCGCCGCCATGACGTTCCCGCCACTTCGCGCCCGCCGCGCCGCCGCCGCGACGGCGCTGCTGGGGCTCGTCGCGGGCTGCGCGACGCCGCCGCCCGCCACCACGCCCTCCGCCACGCCCCCGGCCCCGAC
>CALIDR010000195.1 GCA_938022295.1 uncultured Burkholderiaceae bacterium | reverse complement strand
CGGCGAGCAGGCGAGCACGGACACGGGCGGTCCGGTGGACCGCCCGTGCCTTGCGAGCAGCCGGGCCACTGGCCCGGCGCGGCCTGCAAGGCCAGGGCCGGGGTCGGCGCGCGAAGCGCGCATCGTGAACTGACTCGCGGCGGTTGTCCGAGCGCAGCGACCGAAGGGAGCGAAGCGAGTTCTGCCGCGCGACCCCGGGCCGAGCAGCGCAGCGCAGTCGGCCCGCAGGGCCGACCGCCACAGCGTGAGCCCGCAGCGGGTGCCGCCTGGCGCGATGCCGCGACCGCCGCACATCGCCCAAAAGAACCGACCTTCGCGAATGGCCGCAACGGGCCGAGATCAGCCTTTCACCTTCGGCAGATCGAACGCGCAGGCGCATCAGAGCACCACCCACGACACGCAGCCGAAGTAGATCAAGAGCGTCAGCACGTCCTGCAGGATCGTCGCCAGCGGCCCGCTGCCGTACGCGGGGTCGGTGCCCAGCCGCGCCAGCGCCCACGGCAGCATCAGCCCGAGCACGGTCGCGAGCGCGCTCGCGCCGGCGAGCGCGAGGCCCACCGCCGCCGCGAGCGCGGCGTCGCCGAACGCGATCCACACCAGCGGCCACGCGGCGAGCGCGAGCACGAGGCCGATCAGCAGCCCCGTGCGCAGTTCGCCACCGAGCAGCCGCGCGACGCCGATGCGGCTGAGCGAAAGGCCCCGCACCGCCACCGCCTCGCTCTGGGTGCCGATCGCATCGGCGAGGTAGACCAGGCCCGGCACGAAGAACGCGATCGCCGGCGCCGCCGAGAGCGCGCTCTCGAAGCGCGCGACGATGAACGTCGCGACGACGCTGCCGCCGAAGCCCACCAGCAGCCACGGCAGGCGGTGGCGGGCGCGGCGCAGCGGCGGGTCCTCGAGCGCGCGCACGGCCTGGGTGTCCTCGCGCGCGATGCCGGCCAGCCGGTGGAGGTCCTCGACGTGCTCGCGGCGCAGGATCTCCATCAGCGCCAGCGGCCCGGCCACGCCGAGCAGGCGGCCGGCGTCGTTGACCACCGGCACCGCCGCCAGCCGGTGCTCGAGGGCGAGCGAGACCATCTGCTCGCGGTCGGTGTCGGGCAGCACGCGCGGCAGGTCGCGGCGCATCACGGTGCCCACCGCACGCTCAGGATCGGCGGCGAGCAGCGTGGCGGCATCGACCAGGCCGACGAGCCGCCCGCCGCCGTCGACCACGCACACCGCGTCGCCGGGCGGCCGTTGCAGCGCCCGCGCCCGGGCGACGACGTCGGCCACGCTGTCGTCGGGGCTCACGAGCAGCGCGGCCGGCTCGATGTGGTCGGCGGCGATGTCGGGGCGCGTCGTGGCCGGGGGCGCGGAGGCGGTGGCGTTCATCGGGCAGGCGGTGGGCGACGGGGCGGGAGTGAAGATCGGGCAGCCTTGCCGCTGCCACCCGGCGCATTGTGGGCGTGCGCTGCGACGGCTCGCGGCGGCACGCGATGCCGCGTGGCGCTCAGCCCGCCCGCGCGACGCGGCGCACGACGGCCCAGCAGGCGTCCAGCGTCGGCAGCGCCGCGTGCGGCTGCTTCGCGGCGTCGTCCCAGCGCCGCAGCCGCAGCGCCTGCTTCGCGTGAGGCAGCGCGGCGAAGCACACCCGCTCGCCGTCGTCCATCGGGCCGCCCTGCAGGGCGAGGCTGCGCCGCGAGTCCGCCGACAGCGCTTCGAGGTAGCTCGGGTTGGCGGCCAGGCAGCGCTTGGCCTGCACGTGCAGCCGCACCGGCTCGACGACGTCGGCCGGGAACCAGCGCGCCAGCAGCGCGGCGCCGAGCGCCTCGTGGCGGTCGTCGATGCCGGCGGCCGACGGCGTGCCGGGCAGGCCGCTGGCCAGATGGCCGATGTCGTGCAGCAGCGCGGCCACGACGAGCGCGTCGTCGGCGCCGGCGCGCTTGGCCAGGCGCGCGCACTGCAGCGCGTGCTCGAGGTGCGACACCGGCTCGCCGTCGTAGCGCTCGCTGCCGCGGGTCTCGAGCCAGCAGCGCAGCGTGTCCAACGCGAACCCGGCGCAAGGCCCGGCGGGCGGTTCGACAGGATTCACAGCCCTGTCATCGTCGGCGCGAAACATGTCAAGGCTTTGACCGTCCGGAGCCCGCCGATGACCGCCCGCATCTCCCGCCGCCTGCTCGCCGCCGCCACCGCCGTCGTTGCCGTCACCGCCTCGCTGGGCTGGGTGGCACCGGCGTCGGCGCAGGGCCGCACCGAGCTGCTCGTCTACACCGCGCTCGAGGCCGACCAGATCAAGGCCTACCAGGACGCGTTCGAGAAGGACCACCCGGGCATCGCGCTGAAGTTCGTGCGCGACTCGACGGGCGTCGTCACCGCCAAGCTGCTCGCCGAGAAGGCCAACCCGCAGGCCGACGTGATCTGGGGGCTGGCGGCGACGTCGCTGATGCTGCTCGACAAGGAAGGCCTGCTGATGCCCTACGCGCCCAAGGGCCTCGAGCAGGTCAAGCCGAACATGCGCGACGCGCGCAACCCGCCGACCTGGGTCGGGATGGACGTGTGGTCGTCGGCGATCTGCTTCAACACCGTCGAGGCGGGCAAGAAGAAGCTGCCCAGGCCCACGTCGTGGGCCGACCTGACCAACCCGGTCTACAGGGGCGAGATCACGATGCCGCACCCGGCGTCGTCGGGCACCGGCTACCTGATGGTCAGCGCGTGGCTGCAGATGATGGGCGAGGACAAGGGCTGGGCGTTCATGGACGCGCTGCACCAGAACGTGGCCAGCTACGGCCACAGCGGCAGCAAGCCGTGCCGCCAGGCCGGCGCGGGCGAGCACGCCATCGGCCTGAGCTTCGAGTACCGGGCCAACAAGACGAAGAAGGACGGCGCGCCGATCGACATCGTGCTGCCGAAGGAAGGCCTCGGCTGGGACATGGAGGCCACCGCGATCCTGAAGACGACGAAGAAGCCCGAGGCGGCGAAGGCGCTCGCCGACTGGGCCGTCTCGCGCAGGGCCAACGAGCTGTACGCGGCCAACTTCGCCGTCGTCGCGCTGCCCGGCGTGCAGCAGCGCCTCGAGTTCGTCGACGGCGACGTCGAGCAGATGCTGATCCGCAACGACTTCGCCTGGGCGGCGGCCAACCGCGAGCGCATCCTCGCCGAGTGGAGCCGCCGCTACGAGGGCAAGGCCGAGAAGCGCTGACCCCGCGCGCCGCGGCGGGCCGATGCTGTTCGACAACCGCGCGACGGCGCCGCCGGCGGCCACGGCGGCGCCGTTCCTGCGCATCGAGGGCGTCGTCAAGCGCTACGGGCGCACCGTCGTCCTCGACGGCGTCGACCTCGACGTCGGCGACGACGAGTTCGTCTGCCTGCTCGGCCCCTCGGGCTGCGGCAAGACGACGCTGCTGCGCATCCTGTGCGGCATCGAAGGCGCCGAGGCGGGCCGCATCGTGCTGCGCGGACGCGAGGTGACCGCGCTGCCGGCCGCGCAGCGCCGCTTCGGCGTCGTGTTCCAGTCGTACGCGCTGTTCCCCAACCTCACCGCGCTCGCCAACGTGATGTACGGTCTGCGCGGCATGGAGCCGGGGCGCGCCCGCCAGACGGCGCGCGAGATGCTGGAGCTCGTCGGCCTCGCCGCGCATGCCGACAAGCACCCGGCGCAGCTGTCGGGCGGCCAGCAGCAGCGCGTCGCTCTCGCCCGCGCACTCGCGCCGAGCCCGGCGATGCTGCTGCTCGACGAGCCGCTTTCGGCGCTCGACGCCCAGGTGCGCGCGAGCCTGCGCGGCGAGATCCGCGCCCTGCAGCAGCGGCTGCGCCTGCCTACCGTGATGGTCACCCACGACCAGGACGAGGCGCTCGCGATGGCCGACCGCGTCGTGCTGATGCACCGCGGACGCATCGCGCAGGCCGCCGCGCCGCTGCAGCTGTACGCGCGGCCGGCGAGCCGCTTCGCGGCGCGCTTCGTCGGCCGCATGAACCTCTGGCCGGCGCAGGCCGTCGCCGCCGACGAGGCGCGCGTGGGCGACGCGCACTTCAGCCACGCCGGCACCAGCGCCGGGCTCGGCAGTGCGCTCGTGCTCGGCATCCGCCCCGAGGCGGTGCAGGTCCTGCCGCACGACGTCGCTGCCGACCGCGCGCCGACGCCGACCGCGCTGCCGGCCAACACCGTGGTCGGCACGCTCGCCGGGCTGACGTTCTGCGGCGCCCACGTCGCGCTGCGCTTCGACGTCGACGCGATGGGCGGCGCGCGCGTCGACGCCGAAGTGCCCACTCCCGCCGGCGAGACGCTGCCGTGGCGCCGCGGCGAGCGGCACCGGCTGCACCTGCCCCCGGCCGCCCTCACCGTGATGGCGGCCGACGACGCCGACCCGGGCGCGGCGTGACGGCCGCCGTCGCACCGGCGGCGGCGCGCTTGGGCGACCGCGCGCTGCACGGGCTGCTGGTGGCCGCGCTGCTCGCGGCGCTCGCCCTGTTCGTCGTGCTGCCGGTGGCGGCGCTGGCGGTGCAGAGCCTGTTCGACGCCGACGGCGGCTTCGCCAGGGCGGCCAACTTCGTGCAGTACTGGCACACGCCGGCGCTGGCCGACTCGGCGTGGCGCAGCGTGCGCCTGGCGGCGCTGTCGGCGCTGGTGTGCGTCGCCATCGCCTACGTCTACGCGTACGCGCTGACGCTGTCGGCGATGCCGGCCAAGGGCCTGTTCCGCGCCGTCGCGCTGCTGCCGCTGCTGGCGCCTTCGCTGCTGATGGCAATCAGCCTCGTCTACCTGTTCGGCAACCAGGGGCTGCTCAGGGGCTGGTTCGGCATCGGCAGCATCTACGGCGAGACCGGCATCGTGATCGGCTCGGTGCTGTGGACGTTCCCGCATGCGCTGCTCGTGCTCGTCACGGCGCTGGCGACGACCGACGCCCGGCTGTACGAGGCCGCGGCCACGCTCGGCGCGTCACGCTGGCGCGTGTTCCTCACCGTCACGCTGCCGGCGAGCCGCTACGGCCTGCTGATGGCATTCGTCGTCGTGTTCGTGCTCGTGATCACCGACTTCGGCGTGCCGAAGGTGATCGGCGGCCAGGCCAACGTGCTGGCGACCGATCTCTACAAGCAGGTCGTCGGCCAGCAGAACCTGCGCATGGGCGCGGTGGTCGGCGTCGTGCTGCTGCTGCCCGCGGTGCTCGCGTTCCTGCTCGAGCGGCAGCTGCGCCGGCGCCAGGCGGCGGCGCTGACGGTGCGTGCCGTGCCCTACGTCGCCCCGCCGCACGCGGCCACCGACCGCGCGCTGCTCGCCTTCTGCGCCGCCGTCGCGCTCGTGCTGCTGACGGTGATCGGCGTCGCGTTCTTCGCGTCACTCGCCACCTACTGGCCGTACGACCTGAGCCCGAGCCTGAAGAACTACGACTTCGACCACATGGACGGCGGCGGCTGGGCGACCTACGGCAACTCGCTGCGCATGGCGGCCTTGACGGCCGTCGTCGGCGCGGCGGTCGTCTTCGTCACCGCATGGCTGGTCGAGAAGCCGCGCCACTTCGGCCCCGCGCGCGAAGCGCTGAACCTGATGGCCACGCTGCCGCTCGCGATCCCCGGGCTGGCGCTGGGCCTGGGCTACATCCTGTTCTTCAACCACCCGTCCAACCCGCTGCACGGCCTGTACGCGACGATGGCGATCCTCGTCCTGTGCACCGTGGCCCACTTCCTGTCGGTCGCGCACCTGACGATGCTCGCCGCGCTGCGCCAGCTCGACCGCGAGTACGAGCTCGTCGGCGAATCGCTCGGCGTCCCGGCGTGGCACACCGCGTGGCACGTGCACCTGCCGGTGGCGCTGCCGGCGCTGCTCGAGGTCGCCGGCTACTTCTTCGTCAACGCGATGACGACGGTGTCGGCCGTCGTGTTCCTCTACGCGCCGCACACGCAGCTGGCGTCGGTGGCGGTGCTGAACATGGACGACGCCGGCGACATCGCCCCCGCGGCGGCGATGGCGGTGCTGATCTTCGTCACCGCGGCCGCCGTGCGCGGCGGCTTCGCGCTCGCGTCGCGCGCGGTGCTCGCGCGCACCCAGCGCTGGCGGCAGCGGTAGGCGCAAGATGAGCGAGCGCGGGTTCGACCTCGTCGTCGTCGGCGCCGGCATCGTCGGCCTGGCCCACGCCTACCTGGCCGCGCGCCGCGGGCTGC
Organism: uncultured Burkholderiaceae bacterium; assembly: GCA_938022295.1. GTDB lineage: Bacteria > Pseudomonadota > Gammaproteobacteria > Burkholderiales > Burkholderiaceae_C > Calidifontimicrobium. The sequence goes on along the minus strand of CALIDR010000195.1, from coordinate 4,901 downwards.
GGGTGGCCGTCGTCGAGCGCGACCACCGCTGCGTCGGCGCGTCGATCCGCAACTTCGGCTTCGTCACCGTCAGCGGCCAGCGCGCCGGCGACACCTGGCGGCGCGCGCTGCGCTCGCGCGACGTCTGGATCGAGGTCGCGGCGGCCGCGGGCATCCGCATCGAGCACCGCGGCCTGTGGCTGCTCGCGCGCCGGCCGGCCGCGCGCGCCGTGCTCGAGGCGTTCCTGCGCACGCCGATGGGCGCGCAGTGCACGCTGCACGAGCCCGACGAGGCCGCCGCGCTCGCGCCGGCGCTGCGCACCGACGGCGCCGCGGCGGCGATGCACTCGCCGCACGAGCTGCGCGTCGAGTCGCGCGACGCGATCGCGCTGCTGGCGGCCTGGCTCGCCGAGGCGCTCGGCGTACGGTTCTTCTTCGGCGAGGCGGTGCTCGACGTCGCCCCGCCGCGCGTGCGCACCGCGCAGCGCACGCTGCACGCGGCGCGCACCGTGCTGTGCCCGGGCACCGAGCTGACGGGCGTCGCGGCGCCGTTCCTCGCCCCCCACCGGCTGCGGCTGACGCGGCTGCAGATGCTGCGCGTGCGCCCCGAGCCGCCGCTGCGGCTGCCGGGCGCCGTGATGGGCGACCTGAGCCTCGTGCGTTACGCCGGCTACGCCGCGCTGCCCGAGGCCGGCGCGCTGCGCGTGCAGCTCGAGGCCGAGGCGCCGCACAGCCTCGCCCACGGCATCCACCTGATCGCGGTGCAGAGCGCCGACGGCACGCTCGTCGTCGGCGATTCGCACCACGACGACGCGAGCCCGTGGCCGTTCGCGAGCGACGCCGTCGACGAGCTGATCCTCGGCCACCTGCGCGAGACGGTGGACGTCGGCCGCGCCGACGTCGTCGAGCGCTGGACCGGCCTCTACCCCGTCGGCCACGAGGCCGACTGCCTCGTCGCCGCCCCCGACGCCGCGCTGCGCGTCGTCGTCGTCGCCAGCGGCACCGGCGCCAGCACCGCGTTCGGCATCGCCGAGGACGTGCTCGGCCGCTGGTGACCGCCCACCACGGAAGCACCGCATGACCTCCACCCTGAAAGCCGTCGTCTTCGACTGGGCCGGCACGCTGATCGACTTCGGCAGCCAGGCGCCGATGGGTGCCTTCGTCGCCCTGTTCGCACGCCACGGCGTGGCGATCACGATCGACGACGCGCGCGCGCCGATGGGGCTGCCGAAGTGGGACCACATCCGCGCCCTCGGCCGCCTGCCGCACGTGGCCGCGCAGTGGCAGGCGGCGCACGGGCGGCCGTTCGCCGACGCCGACGTCGACGCGCTGTACGCCGAGTTCACGCCGATGAACGCCGCCGCGGTGCGCGACCACGCGGCACTCGTGCCGGGGGCGCTCGACGTCGTCACCGTGCTGCGCCAGCGCGGCCTGAAGGTCGGCAGCACGACGGGCTACGACCGCGCGATCATGGACGTCGTGCGGCCGCTCGCGCGCGCCCAGGGGCTCGAGGTCGACCACCTCGTGTGCGCCGACGACCTGCCAGAGAGCCGGCCGAGCCCGCTCGGCATGTACCGCTGCTTCCTCGACCTGCGCGTGTGGCCGGCGCACCGCGTCGTCAAGGTCGACGACACCGTGCCCGGCCTGCTCGAAGGGCGGCACGCCGGCTGCTGGACCGTTGCCGTGGCCGCCAGCGGCAACGCCTGCGGCCTGACATGGGCGCAATGGTCGGGCCTGGACGAGGGGCTACGCGCGCTGCACCGCGAGCAGGCGACGCGCGCGCTCGGCGATGCCGGGCCCGACATCGTGATCGACAGCGTGGCCGACCTGCTGCCGGCGCTCGACGCGATCGAGGCGCGGCTCGCCCGCGGCGAGCGGCCTCGGGCCGCCGGCTGACGCCGCGCCGCGGCCCCCACCCCGCGGTCGGCCCCGGGCGACATTGCCGCGGCGCGGCGCGCGATCGGGCGGCCGCGCGTCACCTCGCGGAGCTGCGGGATGTGGTGGTCGTCTGCCTCGATCGTTCCGCTCGTGCCCGCCACGACGCTGCTTCACTACGAGATGCTGCGCGGGCTGCCGCGCGGGCTGCCGCGGCTGCACATCGTGCCGCGCTGGCGGCTGGTGTTCGTCATCATCGGCGCCTTCTGGCCCACGTGGCGCAGATCGCGCCGTATGGGCTGGCCTTCTGGTGGCTCGACGGCACCGTCGGCAGCCACGGGTGGAACCTCGCCACCAGCCTCCACTTCGCCGCGCAGACCTTCACCTCGCTCGGCTTCGGCGACCTCCATCCGGCGCCTGCGCCGTGGCCGCTGGCCGGCGTCGAGACGCTCAACGGCCTGCTGCTGATCGCCTGGAGCGCGTCGTTCACCTGCCTGTCGATGGAACGCTACTGGAAGGAGCGCGAGCGCGGCTGAACCGGCGTCGTGGGCACGAGCGGCACCCGCGGCACGGGACCGGGGTCGAGCCGCTCCCACGGCGGCGGCGCGAACCCGACCTTCAGCATCGCGGTGTAGAACTGCACCTCGATCTCGTCGACGATGCGTTCCCAGTCGAGGTCGAGCGCCGTGCGGCGCGCCGCGCGGCCGATCGCGCGGGCGCGCGGCAGGTGGCTGGCCAGCGCCGCCGCCTGGGCGACGAAGTCGGCCACGTCGACCATCGGCGCCAGGCAGCCGTTGTGGCGGTGCGTGATCAGCTCGGCGGCGGCGGCGTGCTCGAACGCGAGCACCGCCAGGCCGCTGGCCATCGCCTCCGGCGTCACGTTGCCGTAGGTCTCCGTCACGCTCGGGAACAGGAAGATGTCGCCCGACGCGTACGCGGCGGCCAGCGCCTCGCCGCGGCACGGGCCGGCGAACACGGCCTGCGGGCAGCGCGCGCGCAGCGTCTCGCGCAGCGGTCCGTCGCCGACGAAGACGAGCCGCGTCGACGGCCGCGCGGCGACCATCGCCTCGTAGGCGGGCACGAGCGCGTCGAGGTTCTTCTCGGCCGCCAGCCGGCCGACGTAGATCGCCACCGGGTCGTCGGCGCCGGCGCCCCAGCGGCGGCGCAGGTCGTCGCTGCGCCGCGCGGGGTCGAACAGCGTCGTGTCGACGCCGCGGCCGACGACAACGAGGCGCTCGAAGCCCTGCGCCTGCAGCTCGTCGCGCAGCTTCGCGGTGGGCACCATCGTGCACCGCGTCGCGTTGTGGAAGTGGCGCAGGTAGCCGGCGATCGGCCGCTGCAGCCAGCCGATGCCGTAGTGCGCGCTGTAGCGGTGGAAGTTGGTGCGGAAGTCCGACGTCACCGGCAGCCCGAGCGAGCGCGCGGTGCGCAGCGCCCAGAACCCGAGCGGGCCCTCGGTGGCGATGTGCACGAGGTCGGGTCGCTGCCGCGCCCACGCCTGCCGCAGCGAGCGCAGCCCCGGCAGCCCCATGCGCAGGTCCGGGTAGCCGGGGATCGGCAGTCCGCGCGTGAGCAGCGTGTCGGCGTCGCCGGCGTCGGCGCCGCCGGCCTGGCGCGGCCGCACGAGCTGCACCTCGTGGCCGCGCTCGCGCAGCCCGGCGACGACGCGCGCGAGCGTCACCGCCACGCCGTTGACCTCGGGCGGATACGTCTCGGTGACGACGGCCAGGCGCAGCCGCCGCCGCGCCGGCCGTGGCGGCTCGGCCGCCGTCGCCCATCGGAAGTCGATCGTGCCTGCGCGTGCGTCCATGGGCGCGATGGTGGCCGTGCCGCGCGTCAGTCTGATGACGAAGGCACCACGCGTCGCGTCGGCGCCGCGACCGTCACGCGGGCTTCACGCGGCTTCGCCACCATCGGGCGCCGCAGGCGTGCCCGCACGTCGCGCCCCACCACGGCCCCGAGACTGCCCCGGAGGATTCGATGACGTTTCTGCAAGAGCTGCGCGTCCAGCGCTGGGACGACCACCGCTACTACCACCACAGCCGCATCAACCAGTCGCTGCACCTGGTCAGCGCGATCAGCTTCGTCGTCGCCTACGGGCTGCTGTTCGTCGACCCGGCGCTGGCGGCGATCCTGGCCTGGTGCGTGTCGATGACGACGCGCCAGGCGGGCCACTTCTTCTTCGAGCCGCGCGGCTACGACCACGTCAACCAGGTCACCGACGAGCACAAGGAGGCGATCAAGGTCGGCTACAACATCCGCCGCAAGGTCGTGCTGATGACGGTGTGGCTGCTGGTGCCGCTCGTGCTGTGGCTGCGCCCCGACCTGTTCGGCCTGATCGCGCCGGCGGCGACCGCGCGCGAGTTCGTCAACGACGTCGGCCTCGGCTGGCTCGCCCTCGGCGTGGCCGGGCTGGCGTTCCGCGTCGTGCAGCTCGCGGTGCAGCAGAACCTGCGCACCGGCCTGGTGTGGATGACGAAGATCCTCACCGACCCGTTCCACGACATCTGGCTGTACCACCGCGCGCCGCTGGCGCTGCTGCGCGGCGAGCTGATCGACCCGATGCCGCACGTGCGGCGCGGGCACTGAGCGACAACGGGCGCGGGGTGCGCCGCCCTCGCGGATCAGAAGCGGGCGGCCAGCACCTCGCGCAGGATGTTGCGGCGGATCGAGCGGTGCGTCAGCGTCGCGTCGTGCCACCACCAGCCGTCGGCCTGCATCTCGCGCGCCGCGGCGACGAAGCGTTCGGCCACCGCATCGAAGTCTTCCGGCCGGTAGTTGAAGCTGAAGATCAGCCGCCCGCTGCCGACCCAGCTCAACGCCAGCCCGTGCTTGCGCAGGTAGTACTGCAGCATCCAGTGGTAGCGCCCGGGCTGGGTGTAGAGCACGGTCCAGATCGTCGACAGGTTGGCCACCCGCACCGGCACGCCGGCTTCGGCCAGCAGCGTGTTCAGCCGCTCGGCGCGCGCGTTCCAGCGCGCGTCCAGGCCGTCGTACATCGCCTGCACGTCGGGCGTCTCGAGGCGGTCGAGGAAGGCGTCCATCGC
>CALIDR010000194.1 GCA_938022295.1 uncultured Burkholderiaceae bacterium | reverse complement strand
GCCCCACCGCCCGCGGGCTTCGCCTTTCCCCTTCCGTGCAGGGGGAGGGCGCGGCGATGAACGTCGGCGTGCGCGCCGTGCTGGCGCTGCTGCGCGCGTTCCAGGCGCTGCCGTTGGCCGTGCAGGCCGCCGTCGGCAGCGCGCTCGGCACGCTGCTGTACGCGCTGGCCCGCTCGCGGCGGCGCATCGCGCTGCGCAACGTCGAGCTGTGCCTGCCCGAGCTCGCGCCGCCGGCGCGCCGCGCGCTGGTGCGCGAGCACTTCCGCTGGCTCGCGCGCAGCATCCTCGAGCGCGGCCTGCTGTGGTACGCGCCGCCGCAGCGGCTGAAGCGGCTGATCCGCGTCGAGGGCGACGTCGGCTTCGCCGAGCGCAGCGACCGCCCGGTGATGTGGCTCGTGCCGCACTTCGTCGCCCTCGACGTCGCCGGCCAGGCCACGCAGCTGTTCCAGAGCCGGCCGGTGGTGTCGATCTACCAGACGCAGAGCAGCCCCGGGTTCGACGCCGCGATCCGCGCCGGCCGCCTGCGCTTCGGCAACGGCATCCTGCTCAGCCGCCGCGAGGGGGTGCGCCCGCTGACGCGCGCGGTGCGCGCCGGCCACGCCTTCTTCAACCTGCCGGACATGGACTTCGGCCGCCGCGACGCCGACTTCGTGCCGTTCTTCGGCGTGCCGGCGGCCACCCTGCTCGCGCCGTCGAAGCTCGCGCGCGCGCTCGGCATGGTCGTGCAGCCGGTGGTCGCCGAGATGCTGCCCGGCGGCCGCGGCTACGTCGTGCGCTTCCTGCCGCCGTGGGACGACTGGCCCACCGACGACGCGCTCGCCGACACGCGGCGCATGAACGCCTGGATCGAGGCGCAGATCCGCCGCCTGCCGGCGCAGTACCTGTGGGTGCACAAGCGCTTCAAGACGCGCCCGCCGGGCGAGCCGTCGCTGTACGCCTGACCGGGAGCCGCCCGGGCGACGGCGATAATCGACGCATGCGGTTGCGCTTCACGAAGATGCAGGGCGCGGGCAACGACTTCGTCGTGCTCGACGCGACCCGCGCGCCGCTCGCGCTCGACCGCGCGCAGCTGCAGCGGCTGGCCGACCGGCGCTTCGGCGTCGGCGCCGACCAGGTTCTCGTCGTCGAGCGCGCGACGACGCCGGGCGTCGACTTCCGCTACCGCGTCTTCAACGGCGCCAGCGGCGAGGAAGTCGAGCACTGCGGCAACGGCGCGCGCTGCTTCGCGCGCTACGTCGTCGACCACGGCCTGGCGGCCAGGCGCACGCTGCAGGTCGAGACCGTCAACAACCGGCTCGAGCTGCGGCTCGGCGACGACGGGCGCGTCACCGTCGACATGAACCGGCCGCGCTTCGAGCCGGCCGAGGTGCCGTTCGACGCCACCGGCCTCGTGCCGCGCGAGGTCGACGGCTTCGCGCTGTGGCCGCTCGAGGTCGACGGCGCGTCGGTCGAGGCGGCGGTGCTGTCGATGGGCAACCCGCACGCCGTCGTGCCCGTGGCCGACGTCGACGCCGCGCCGGTGACCACGCTCGGGCCCCGGCTCGAGCACCACCGGCGCTTTCCGCAGCGCGTCAACGTCGGCTTCGTGCAGGTGCTCGACCGCGCCCGGGTGCGGCTGCGCGTGTGGGAACGCGACGCCGGCGAGACGCTCGCCTGCGGCACCGGCGCGTGCGCGGCGGTCGTCGCCGGCATCCGCCTCGGCTGGCTCGACGCGCGCGTGGACGTGCTCGCGCGCGGCGGCACGCTCACCGTCGAGTGGGCCGGCGCGCAGCCCGGCGGCTGGGCGCCGGTGCTGATGACCGGGCCCGCCGAGACGGTGTTCGAAGGCGAGATCGAGCTCTGAACCCCACCCCCCGCGAGGACGACGCCCCATGAGCTTCGGCGTGCAAGGCATCACCGAAGGCGACATCGCCGACTACCTGGCCAACACGCCCGGCTTCTTCGAGCGCCACGCCGACCTGCTGGCGACGATCCAGCTCACGAGCCCGCACGGGCAGCGCGCCGTCTCGCTGCAGGAGCGGCAGATGGAAATGCTGCGCGAGCGCATCAAGGGGCTCGAGCTGAAGATCGTCGAGATGATCCGCCACGGGCAGGAGAACGTCGCCATCGCCGACCGCCTGCACCGCTGGACGCGCGCGCTGCTGCTGGCGGCCGACGCCGCCGAGCTGCCCGACGTGCTGGTGCGCGAGCTGAAGCACCAGTTCCTCGTGCCGCAGGCGGCGCTGCGGCTGTGGAACGTCGCCGAGCCGTACGCCGCGCTGCCCGCCGCGCAGGGCGTGAGCGACGACGTGAAGACGTTCACCGCCAGCCTCGGGCTGCCGTACTGCGGGCTGAACGCCGGCTTCGAGGCGGCGCAGTGGCTCGACGAGGCGGCCACCGTGACCTCGATCGCGCTCGTGCCGCTGCGCCACGGCGCGGCCGAGGCCGGGCGCGGCGCGATCGGCCTGCTCGTGCTCGGCTCGCCCGACCCGACGCGCTACGGCAGCGACATGGGCACCGAGTTCCTGCTGCGCATCGGCGAGCTCGCCAGCGCCGCGCTGGCGCGGCTCGTCCGCGCCTAACGGCACGCGCGAGCCCGCCGGGTGACCGCCGCCGACGCGCTTCCGGCGCCGCTGCAGGCCTGGCTGCAGCACCTGGCCGTCGAGCGGCGGCTCGCGCCGCGCACGGTGGCGATGTACGCCGACGCGCTGCAGCGCCTGCGGCGCCACGCCGCCGCCGCCGGCGTCGCGCTCGTCGACGTGCAGCCGCACCACGTGCGGCGCTGGGTGGGCGAGCTGCACGCGCAGGGGCTCGCGCCGCGCAGCATCGCGATCGTGCTGGCCGGCTGGCGCGGGCTGTACCGCTGGTGGGGCCGGCGCGGCGAGGTGAAGCTCAACCCCGTCGAGGGCGTGCGCCCGCCGCGCCGGACGAAGCCGCTGCCCAAGGCGCTGTCGGTCGACCAGGCCGTCTCGCTCGCCGACCACGAGCCCGCTGCCGGCGACCCGGTGCTGCGCGCGCGCGACCACTGCATCGTCGAGCTGCTCTACGGCTGCGGGCTGCGGGTGGGCGAACTCGTCGGCCTCGACGCCGCCGCGTCGCCGCAGGCGGCGGGCTGGGTCGACCTGGCCGACGCCAGCGTGCACGTGCTCGGCAAGGGCGGCAAGCGGCGCAGCGTGCCGCTGGGCGCGGCCGC
>CALIDR010000193.1 GCA_938022295.1 uncultured Burkholderiaceae bacterium | reverse complement strand
ATGGCCGGCCTTCGGCGGCGCCGCTACGGCGCGGCGTCCGTTGCGCCCGGCGGCGGCTCGGCCAGCAGTTTCCACAGCACGACGAGGCCGGCGGCGACGTTGGCCAGCGCCAGCGCAGTGAACAGCGCGACGCCGGCCGCGCTCAGGTCGGGCAGCCGCAGCGCCCACGCGAACCCCGACGACAGCGCGTTGAAGCCCAGCCACAGCCAGAACAGCGGCCGCCGCGGCTGCCACAGGCGACGCAGCAGCGGCATCACGGCTCGCCGGCCGCGGCGGCGACGGGCACCTCGGGCGCGTTGGCGACGCCTGCCGCGACATGGCCGGCCGGCACGCGCGCGGCGGCGTGCTCGACGTGGCCGGTTTGGTCGTCGAAGAAGAAGTCGGCGTCGAACTCGCGCAGGAAGTCGCCCTTGGGCAGACCGCCGAGGAACATCGCCTCGTCGACGTCGACGCGCCACGCCATCAGCGTGCGGATCGCGCGCTCGTGCGCCGGCGCGCTGCGCGCGGTGACGAGCGCGGTGCGGATGCGCATGCCGTGCGCGGGCTGCTGCTGCAGCCGGTGCAGCGCCTCGAGCAGCGGCTTGAACGGCCCAGGGGCGAGCGGGGTGGCCGCGCGCACCTGCTCGTGGGTCTGGAACGCGTCGAGCCCGGCGCGCTGGAACACGCGCTCGGCCTCGTCGGAGAACAGCACCGCGTCGCCGTCGAACGCGATGCGTACCTCGTGCGGGTGGGCGTCGCTCGCGCGCGCCGCGTGCGGCAGCACGCGCGCGGCCGGCACGCCGGCGGCCAGCGCCTGGCGCACGTCGGCCTCGTTGGCCGACAGGAACAGGTTCGCGTGCAGCGGCTTCAGGTAGCGCCAGGGGCTTTCGCCGCGGGTGAACACGCCGCGTTCGATCGGCAGGCCGTAGTGCTGCGCAGAGCGGAACACGCGCATGCCCGACACCGGATCGTTGCGCGACAGCATCACGACCTCGACGCGGTCGCGCGCGCCGGCATCGGCGTTGAACGCGAGCAGCTTGCGCACGAGCGAGAACGCGACGCCGGGGGCGGCCGGCTCGTCGAGCCGCTGCAGCTGCAGCGCCATGTAGGCGCGGTCGTCGCCGGCCTCGAAGACGCGGTTCTCGTCCTCGAAGTCGAACAGCGCGCGCGAGGAGATCGCGACGACGAGGCGGCCGTCGAGCGTGGCGGGCATGGCGGCGATGGTACGCCGCGGGCGCCGGCGGTCAGCCCGTCAGGCGCACGAGCAGGCGCTGCCACCAGGGGCAGCGGCACCAGGCGTCCCAGGCGCGGCGGGCGAAGTCGTGCCCGCGGTCGCTGAGGCGGAAGTAGCGCACGCCGGGGAAGCCCTCGCGGTTGTCGACTTCGTCGATCAGCCCGTAGTGCTGCAGGGTGTCGAACGAGTGCCACAGCGGCGCGCCGTCGATCGTCGTGCAGCCGGCGCCGTCGCCGACGCGCACCAGCCAGTGGCCGCGCAGCAGCAGGTGCAGCGCGTCGACGAACTCGGCGCGGTGCACGATGATCGGCGTCGACTGCGAGACCTGCATGGCGGGCTCCGGGCGGCGGAGTCGTCAGTGTCGGGCGCGGGTCGCGATCGCGGTCGGTGGAGCAGCGGCGGCGCCCGGTGCCAGTTCGGCGACAGTGGCGCGGATCGGGCCGGCGCCGGTCGAGGCTGGCGGCAACGGCCTGGAGCCGCGGGGCTGATGCCGCTCGCAGAGCTCGCGGCCTTGGCTTCGGCCCGGCGCCTGCGGCGCCTTCACGTCGCTGTCGCGACACGAGCCTTCGCCGCAGCGCGCAACGCGCGCTGTCGCACCGTCCGGGCCGACGCAGGTCGGCCCGGAGCCGCGGGGCTCATGCCGCTCGCAGAGCTCGTGGCCTTCGGGCTGTCCAAGCCTGCGCAGGCAGGCTTGGAGCCGCGGCCCTCAGTGAACGAAACCGATGGGGGGGCGCTTGGGGTTCGGGTCCGGCAGGTCGCGCACCTCGACGGTGCCGCGATGGTCGAGCTTGGCGTTGCCGAAACCGGTCATCCAGGCGCGGCGCATCTCGCGCGGCGCGAGTTCGGCCATGCGGTCGAGCGTGGCCGGCGCGGGCTCGGGGTCGAACCGTTCGCCCCAGGCGTGGGCGGCGCGGATGCTCAGGTACAGCCGGCGCGCGATCGCCCGCGCGGCGTCGCGGTCGGGCATCTGCACCGCGTAGACGTTCATCCGGTTGAGGATCGGCTCCGGGATCGCACGCTCGTCGTTGGCGGTGGCCACCCAGATCACCTGGCTGGCGTCGATCGCGACCTCGGCGAACTCGTCGGTGAAGTGGTGCGCCGTGTCGTGCTCGAGCAGGCTGTACAGCGCGCCCAGCGGGTCGTAGGCGTGCTCGCCGCGCGCCTTGTCGATCTCGTCGACGACCATCACCGGGTTGGCGTAGTTGCCGTCGACGAGCGTCTCGAAGACCTTGCCCGGGCGCGCCCCCTTCCACTGGCTCGACGCGCCCGACAGCACCCAGCCGGCGGTGAGCGAGCTCATCGACAGGAACCCCATCCCGGTGCCGAGCAGCTGCGCGACCTCGCGCGCGAAGTGCGTCTTGCCCACGCCCGGCGGGCCGAGCAGCAGCATCGGCGTGATCTCGAGCGCGTCGCCGCTGTCGTGGCACAGCGCGAGCTGGCGCTTCAGGTCGTCGAGCACCTCGTGGAAGTTCGGCAGCGTCTCGTACAGGTGCTCCATCGCCGGCAGGCCGGCGGGCTTGACCTGGAAGCGCTCGGGGCCCTTCTCCAGCATGCGCTCGTAGGTCGCGCGCAGCGACTCGTGCTCCTTCGGCGGCAGCTTGTGCAGCCGCTTCTCGACGTCGTCGAGCCGGTAGACGTGGCGCATCTTCGCCACCGGAATGCCGCCCGAGGGCGGGACCGGGACCAGGTCGGTGGACGGATTGCCCATCAACGAACCTCCATACAGCACTTCCGAATCGATTGCAGCAGACGCCGCAAGGGGCGGCGGGCGGAAAAGCCCGCCCTTGCCGCGTCTGTCAAAAGTGTGAAGCAAATGCCGGGCCCGCCGCAAGGCGGCGGCGCCCGAAGCCCCCGCGACTGCGGTGGTCGTTCACGTCCGGGGCCGCCGGGTCAGCGCACCCAGGTGTTGAGCTGGATGATCGGCAGCAGCACGGCGAGCACGATCAGCATCACGACGACGCCCATCGCGACGATCAGCAGCGGCTCGAGGATCGTCGCCAGCGCCAGCGCGCGGCGCTGCACCTCGGCGCTCTGCTGCGCGGCGGCGCGGGCGAGCATCTGCGGCAGCTGGCCGGTCTGCTCGCCCAGCCGCGCGAACATCGCGAGCAGCCCCGGGAAACGCTTCTTGGCCGCCAGCGCCGCCGCCAGCGGCGCGCCCTCGCGCACCTGCACCAGCGCGTCCATCGCGTCGGCGCGCAGCGCGCGGTTGGCCAGCGTCTCGGCCGCCGCCTGCAGCGCCTTCAGGATCGGCACCCCGGCGCCGGCCAGCATCGCGAGCGTGCCGGAAAAGCGCGCCGCGTTGTAGCCGCGCGCCAGGCGGCCGAGCAGCGGCAGGCGCAGCCATGCGGCGTCGAAGCGCTCGCGGAACGCGTCGCTGCGCAGGGCCAGCGCCAGCGCGGCGCCGCCGGCGGCCAGCGCGAGCAGCACCAGCCAGCCCCAGCTGCGCACGAAGTCGCTGATCGCCAGCATCGCCACCGTCAGCGCCGGCAGCGCGCGCTTGGAGCCGGTGAACACGCTCGCCACCTGCGGCACGACGTAGGTGACGAGGAAGACGACGATCACGACGGCGATCAGCGACACGATCGCCGGGTACAGCGTCGCACCGATCAGCTTGGCCTTCAGCGCCTGGCGCGCCTCGAGGTCGTCGGCCAGCCGCTCGAGCACGGCGCCCAGCGCGCCGCTCTGCTCGCCGGCGGCCACCACCGCGCGGTAGACCTCGTCGAACTCGCGCGGCGCGGTGGCCAGCGCGCGCGCGAACGCGCTGCCGGCGTTGACCTCGCTCCTCAGGTGGGCGACGAGTTCGCGCTGGCGCGCGTCCTCGGCCTCGTCGGCGAGCGCCGTGAGCGCGCGCTCGAGCGGCAGCCCCGAGGTGACGAGCCCGGCGAGCTGGCGCGTCCACACCGCCAGCGACGTCGGCGAGAACACGCGCCGCCCGAAGCGCACGACGCGCGCGTCGTTGGCCGCGGCGCCGACCGCCGCCACCGACAGCGGCACCAGCGCCTGCGCGCGCAGCTGCGAACGCGCCGCCTTGGCGTTGTCGGCCTCCAGCAGCCCGGTCGTCGTCCGGCCGGCGGCGTCGAGGGCTTCGAACTTGTACGCGGGCACTTGGTGATGAAGATGAAGATGAAGATGAAAATGAAGAACAGGGCCGCCGCGTCGCGGCGGCGGCCTTCATCCGTCATTCGTCATTCGTCATTCCCGGGTGACTCGCATCACTTCCTCCGGCGAGGTCACGCCCAGCGCGACGAGGCGCTCGCCGTCCTCGCGCATCGAGTGCAGGCCGGCGGCCTCGGCGGCGCGCAGCAGTTCGCTCTCGGCGGCGCGGTTGTGGATCAGCTCGCGCACCCGCTCGTCGGCGACCATCAGCTCGTAGACGCCGGTGCGGCCCTTGTAGCCGGTGTGGCCGCAGTGCTCGCAGCCCACCGGGTGCCAGCGCCCCTCGGCGTCGGCGCGCTTGCACTGCGGGCAGAGCTTGCGCACCAGGCGCTGCGCGAGCACGCCGAGCAGCGAGCTGGACAGCAGGAACGGCTCGACGCCCATGTCCGTCAGGCGCGTCACCGCGCTCGGCGCGTCGTTGGTGTGCAAGGTGGCGAGCACGAGGTGGCCCGTGAGCGAAGCCTGGATCGCGATCTGCGCGGTCTCGAAGTCGCGGATCTCGCCGATCATGATGACGTCGGGGTCCTGGCGCAGGATCGCGCGCAGCGCCTTCGCGAACGTGAGGTCGATCTTCGGGTTGACCTGCGTCTGGCCGATGCCGGGCAGCTCGTACTCGATCGGGTCCTCGACCGTCAGCACGTTCGTCGTCGCCGTCTCCAGCGTCTGCAGCGCCGCGTACAGCGTCGTCGTCTTGCCGCTGCCGGTGGGGCCGGTGACGAGCACGATGCCGTGCGGCTGCTGCACCAGGCGTCTGAAGCCCGCGAGCACGTCGCCGTTCATGCCCAGGCTCTCGAGCGTGAAGCGGCTCTCGCTCTTGTCGAGCAGGCGCAGCACGGCGCGCTCGCCGTGCGCCGAGGGCAGCGTCGAGACGCGCACGTCGATCGCGCGCTGGCCGATGCGCAGGCTGATGCGCCCGTCCTGCGGCAGTCGCTTCTCGGCGATGTCGAGCTCGGCCATGATCTTCAGGCGCGAGATCAGCGCCGCGTGCAGCGCCTTGTTCGGCTGCACGACCTCGCGCAGCGTGCCGTCGACGCGGAAGCGCACGCTGGAGCTGCGCTCGTACGGCTCGATGTGGATGTCGCTCGCGCCGTCCTTCGCGGCCTGCGTCAGCAGCGCGTTGAGCATGCGGATGATCGGCGCGTCGTTGGCGGCCTCGAGCAGGTCCTCGACCGCCGGCAGGTCCTGCATCAGGCGCGACAGGTCGACCGCGCTCTCGACCTCGCCGACGACGGCCGCGGCGCTGCTCTCGCCGCCGGCGTAGGCGGCGGCGATGCGCTGCGCGAGCGTGGCCGCGGCCTCGCGCTCGAAGGCGTCGACGTCGTAGACGCGCGTGACCTCGGCCAGCGCGCTGGCCGGCGTCGTCTCGCCGCACCACAGCGTCAGCGCCTGCCCGTCGTCCTCGAGCAGCACCGTGTTCGCCTTCGCGAACGCGTAGGGCAGGGGGTGGCGCGCGCCCATCGTCGGCGATCTGCCTCGGCCCCGCTCACTGCGGCGCCGCCGCGGGCGGCGGCGGCAGGGGGGCGGGCATCGGCGCCGCCAGCGGCGGCAGCACCGGCGGCGGCGGGGTGCCGGGGGTGCCCTCGAGCGGCGCGAGCACCGGCGCGTCGTGGATCGGCACCACGGCGCTCGGCGCCGGCACCGTGGCCTGCTGCTGGGCGCGCATCAGGTCGTAGCGGTCGAGCGACAGCCGCTCGGCGCTGCCGGCGTCGCGCATGATCACCGGGCGCAGGAACACCATCAGGTTGGTGCGCTGCTTGGTGCGGCTCTGGCTGCGGAACAGCTCGCCGACGATCGGCAGGTCGCCCAGCAGCGGCACCTGCGATCGCGTCTCCTCGAAACGGTCCTCGATCAGGCCGCCGAGGACGAGGATCGCGCCGTCGTCGACGACCACCGTCGACTCGATCGAGCGCTTGCTCGTCGACGGCCCGGCGTTGGACGTGCCCGGGGCGACGCGGGCCAGGATCTGCGAGGCCTCCTGGTAGATCGTCAGCCGCACCGTGCCGCCTTCGCCGATCTGCGGCCGGATGCGCAGCGTCAGGCCCACGTCCTGCCGCTCGATGGTCTGGAACGGGTTCGTCACCGCGCCGGTGCCGGTGTTGGTGAACTGGCCGGTGACGAACGGCACGTTGGAGCCGACGACGATCTTGGCCTCCTCGTTGTCGAGCGTGATCAGGTTCGGCGTCGAGACGATGTTGGTGTTGGACTGGCTCTGCAGCAGGTTGGCGATCGCCGCCAGCGCGACCGTGCCGCCGTAGTTGCGCAGCAGCGCGAAGTTCAGCCCCTCCTTCAGCGACACGCCTTCGGCGGCGTTGCCGCCGCCGAGCTGGGCCGCCGTGATGCCGAGGATGTTGCCCTGCGCGCCGTAGTTGGTGCCGGCCGCCGCCCCCCAGCGGTCGCCCTTGTTGCCGAGCAGGCCCTGCCACTGGAAGCCGAACTCGGCCGCCTTGTCGCCGCTGACCTCGACGATCAGGCTCTCGATGTAGACCTGCGCGCGCCGGGTGTCGAGCTGCTCGATCATCGCCCGCATCTGGCGGTACAGCGGCTCGGGGGCGGTGATGATCAGCGAGTTGGTCGACGGATCGGCCTGGATGTTGCCGCCGGTCGCGGGTCCGGCCGACGCCGCCACCGGCGTCGTCGCCGGCGTCGCGCCGGCGCCGCCGAGCGCGGCCGTCGTGCCCGCAGGCGCCGCCGCGGGCGCGGCGCCGAGCGCGACGGGCGTCGGCGCCGCCGACCCCCCGGCGCCCCCGCCCGCGCCGCCGGCGAAGGCCGCGCGCAGCACGGTGGCGAGCTTGAC
>CALIDR010000192.1 GCA_938022295.1 uncultured Burkholderiaceae bacterium | reverse complement strand
CGTCGTCGGCGGCGGCATCAACGGCGCCGGCATCGCGCGCGACCTCGCCGGCCGCGGCTGGCGCGTCGTGCTCGCCGAGCGCGACGACCTCGCCGCCCACACCTCGTCGTCGTCGACCAAGCTGATCCACGGCGGGCTGCGCTACCTCGAGCACTACGAGTTCGGACTCGTGCGCAAGTCGCTGCGCGAGCGCGAGGTGCTGATGTGCAGCGCCCCGCACATCATCTGGCCGCTGCGCTTCGTGCTGCCGCACGACCCCGCGATGCGCCCGGCATGGCTGATCCGCACCGGGCTGTTCCTCTACGACCACCTGGCGCGGCGCGAGGTGCTGCCCGGCTCGCGCGGCGTGGACCTGCGGCGCCACCCCGCCGGCGCCGCGCTCGACCCGCGCTTCACGCGCGGCTTCGTCTACTCCGACGGCTGGGTCGACGACGCGCGGCTCGTCGTGCTGTGCGCCGTCGACGCCCGCGAGCGCGGCGCCACCGTGCTGACGCGCACCGCTTGCGTGGCCGCGCAGCGCGACGCCGCCGGCTGGAATGCCACGCTGCGCTCGGCCGACGGCAGCCAGACGCGGGTGCGCGCCCGCGCCCTCGTCAACGCCGCCGGCCCGTGGGCCGAGGCGTTCCTGCGCGAGGCGGCGCGCCCGTCCGGCGGCGAAGCGCTCGCCACCCGCCACCTGCGCCTCGTCAAGGGCAGCCACGTCGTCGTGCCGAAGCTGTTCGACGTGCCCTACGCCTTCATCTTCCAGAACCCCGACCACCGCATCATCTTCGCGATCCCGTTCGAGGTCGACTTCACGCTGATCGGCACGACCGACGTCGAGATCCGCGGCGACCCCGCCGACGCGCACCCCGACGCCGACGAGGTCGCCTACCTGTGCGAGCAGGCCAGCCGCTGCCTGCGCCGCCTCGTGCGCCCGGCCGACGTGGTGTGGAGCTACAGCGGCGTGCGCCCGCTGCTCGACGACGCCCGCGGCGACCCGTCGTCGGTCACGCGCGACTACCTGCTCGAGACGCACGCCGACGGCGCGCCGCTGCTGACGGTGTGGGGCGGCAAGATCACGACGTTCCGCAAGCTCGCCGAAGAAGCCGCCGACGAGGTCGGGCGCCTGCTCGGCGAGGTGCGCAAGCCGTGGACCGCGCGCGCGTGCCTGCCCGGCGGGGACCTGTCGGCCTGGGTCGGCGCACCGCAGCGGCCCGACGCCGACTTCGAGCGCTTCGTGCAGGCCGTGCGTGCACGCTGGCCGTGGCTGCCGCGGCCGCTGTCGCGGCGCCTGGCGCGCGCCTACGGCAGCCGCATCGACGCTGTGCTGGGCGCAGCGGCGTCGCGGGCCGACCTCGGCGAAGAGCTCGCGCCCGGGCTGCACGCGGCCGAGGTCGACTACCTGCGCCGCGAGGAATGGGCGCGCGACGCCGACGACGTGCTGTGGCGGCGCAGCAAGATCGGCCTGCGCGCCGACGCCGCGGCGCGCGAACGGGTCGCCCGCGCACTGGCGGCGACGCGCGCCTGACGCGGCCGGACGCGTCGCCCTGCGCATGCCGCATCGCCGCGCACTCGTCACCGGCACCGCGTTCGCCCTCGCCGCGGGGCTGATGTGGGGCCTCGTCTTCGTCGCCCCGCTGCTGCTGGCCGACTACCCGCCGGCGCTGCTGTCGTTCGGCCGCTGCCTGGCGTTCGGGCTGGTGGCGCTGCCGCTGGCGTGGTGGGACCGGCGGCGGCTCGCGCTGCTCACGCGCGCCGACTGGGCCGAGGCGCTGAAGCTGGCGCTGGTGGGCAACCTCGTCTACTACCTGTTCCTCGCCAGCGCGATCCAGCACGCCGGCGGGCCGCTGCCGACGATGATCATCGGCACGCTGCCGGTCGTGATCGCCGTCGTCTCGAACCTGCGCGACGCCAGGCGCGACGGGCGGCTGCCGTGGCCGCGGCTCGCGCCGTCGCTGGCGGTGATCGCGCTCGGCATCGCGCTCGTCCACCACGCCGAACTCGCGCTGCTGCGCGCCGACCCCGGCGCCGACCTGGGCCGCTACGCGCTCGGCGCCGCGCTCGCGCTCGGCGCCGTCGCCTGCTGGACGTGGTACCCGATCCGCAACGCCGACTGGCTGCGCGCCCACGCCGACCGCTCGCCCACCGTGTGGGCCACCGCGCAGGGGCTGGCCACGCTGCCGCCCGCGGCGCTCGGCTTCGCGGCCTTCTGGGCGCTCGACGCGCTGCGCGGCGGCGGCTTCGCGATGCCGCTCGGCCCGCAGCCGGCGCTGTTCGTCGGCCTGATGGTGGCGATCGGCCTGTTCGCGTCGTGGCTCGGCACGCTGTGCTGGAACGCGGCGAGCCAGCGGCTGCCGACGACGCTGGCCGGCCAGCTGATCGTGTTCGAGACGCTCGCCGCGCTGGCCTACGCGTTCGTGCTGCGCGGCCGCGCGCCCGACGCGCAGGCGCTGGCCGGCATCGCGCTGCTCGTGGCCGGCGTCGTGCTCGCGCTGCGCGTGCGGCCGGTGGCGGCGGCGCCGGCCTCGGCCTGACGCAGCGGCATCAGCCGCCGAGCTGCCGGCGCAGGAAGTCGACCAGCGCCCGGTTGCGCGCCAGGCGCAGGCGCTCGGGCGTGGCCAGCGCCGTGATGCGGGTGCCGAACTTGGTCTGCGGCGTCCAACCCGGCAGCACGCGCACCAGGCGGCCGCCGGCGAGCGCCTCGTCGCACAGGTAGCCCGGCAGCAGCGCGACGCCGAGCCCCGCGAGCGCGGCGTCGGCGACGGCCTCGGGGTTGTCGACGTGGTAGCGCCCGCGCACCTGCACGCGTTCGCATTGCGTGCCGCGCACGAGCGTCCAGGCGTCGTCGGACGACTCGCGCCAGTAGCACAGGCAGTGGTGGCCGGCGAGGTCGGCCGGCGCGGCCGGCGTGCCGGCGCGCGCGAGGTACGCCGGCTCGGCGGCGAGCAGCCACTCGACGCTGGCCACCGGCACCGCGGCGAGGTCGGGCGGGGCGGCCGACGACCAGCGCAGCGCGACGTCGATGCGCTCGTAGGCGACGTCCATCACCCGGTCGGCGAGCCGCAGGTCGAGCTCGATCGCCGGGTGCTGGCGCAGGAACTCGGGCAGCCGCTTGGCGAGCACGCGCTGGCCCCACGACACCGGCGCGGTCAGGCGGATCTGCCCCGTCAGCTCGGCGCGCAGGTCGCGCAGCCGCTCCTCGGCCGCCTGCACCTCGACGAGGGCGCGGCGGGCGAAGGCGAGGTAGGCCTCGCCGGCCGGCGTCAGCGCGACGCGCCGCGTGCTGCGGGCGAACAGCGTCGCGCGCACGGCGCCCTCGAGCTGGGCGACGCGCTTGCTGACGACGCTCTTGCCCACGCCGAGCTCGGCCGCCGCCGCGCTCACGCTCAGCGTCTCGGCCACCTTCACGAACGCGGCCAGCATGTCGGTGGAGATCGCCATCGAGACAGCCAGGAGGAAGGAGGGCGCCACTGTTTCCCGATCGTGGACAACGCGTTCGCATTCCAGCAGGTGCTTTGACGCAGGTCAATGCATAGACTGCCCACTACCGGCAGCGCAGCAGGCGCGGGCGGACCACTCACAGGAGACAAGACATGAAGGTGTACGCGGACCCCATCACGGTCAACTGCCGCAAGGTGCTCGCCGGGCTCGACTTCGTCGGTGCGCCGTTCGAGCTGCACCACGTCGACTACTTCAAGGGCGAGCACAAGGCCGAGCCCTACGTGTCGCTGAACCCGAACGCGTCGGAGCCGGCGCTGGCCGACGGCGACTTCGTGCTCTGGGAGTCGAACGCGATCCTGCAGTACGCGGCCGACAAGGTCGGCAACGACCAGGCTTACCCGCGCGACCTGCGCGCCCGTGCCGACATCAACCGCTGGCTGCTGTGGGAGTCGTCGAGCTGGTTCCCGAGCTGCTACGTGTTCCTGGTCGAGAACTGCGTCAAGCCGCTGCTGGGCAGCCAGCCCGACCCGGCGGTGCTCGACGGCGAGCGGGCGCGCTTCCACCGCCTGGCGGGCATCCTCGACGCGCGGCTGGCCGGCAGCGAATGGGTGGCCGGCGACCGGCCGACGATCGCCGACATCGCGCTCGCCGCGCCGATGCACCTGCACGGCTGGCAGCGCCTGCCGCTCGAGAACCACCCGCACCTCGCGCGCTGGCTCACCGAAGGCGTCGAGCAGCTGCCGAGCTGGCAGAAGACGTGGGTCGGCGAGGGCTTCACGACGCGCCGGCCCGACGCCTGAACACGCCTGCGAGGAAGAGCACCATGACCGCCCGCCACACCGTGCGCGCGACGCTGAACTACACCGTCGACAACGGCATCCCGCCGGACTACTACTTCTACGAGCCGGATCCGTCGGTGCGCCTGAACCCGCCGGGCACCGACGTGCGCGAGGTCGAGATCGAGGACGGGTGGCCGAACGCCGAGGGCTTCTCGGTCGACCGCGAGTGCTTCGAGATCCACCCCTTCCCGGCGCGCTTCGACCAGTTCGACGACGACGCGGCGATCAAGGCACGGTTCTACCCGCAGGTGGTCGACTTCGTGCAGCGCCACACCGGCGCGCGGCGCGTCGAGATCTTCGACCACACGATCCGCAAGCGCATGCCGGCGGACCTGAAGGTGCAGACCACGGTGCAGCGCCCGGCGGTGCTGCTCGTGCACAGCGACTACACGCCCAGGAGCGGCCCCCAGCGCGTGCGCGACGTGCTGCCCGCCGAGGCCGAGCAGCTGCTGCAGCGGCGGGTGGCGTTCTTCAACGTCTGGAAGCCGCTGTACCGGCGGGTCGAGGAACTGCCGCTGGCGATGTGCGACGCCACCACGCAGGCCGACGGCGACCTCATCGTGATGGAGCTGAAGTACCGCGAGCGCACCGGCGAGATCTACGTGATGCGCTGGTCGCCGGCGCACCGCTGGGTCTACTTCCCGCGCATGGAAGCCCACCAGGCGCTGCTGCTGAAGACCTACGACAGCGAGACCGACGGCCGCGCCCGCTTCATGGGCCACACCGCCTTCGAGGACCCGACGACGCCGCCCGGCGCGCCCAAGCGCGAGAGCATCGAAGTGCGGACGATGGCGTTCTTCTGAACGCCGGCCGGGGCGGCCGACCCCGGTCGAGGTCAGCGCATCGCGTCGATCGCGCGGCGCAGCGTGTCGACCGTGCGGTCGACGTGCTGCCACTTGTCGATGCCGAACAGGCCGATGCGGAAGGTGCGGAAGTCCGGCCCCTCGTCGCACGCGAGCGGCACGCCGGCCGCCACCTGCAGGCCCTGGGCGGCGAAGGCGCTCGTGTCCTGCCAGTCGGCGCGGTCGGTGTAGCTGACGACCACACCTGGCGCCTCGAAGCCCGGCGCGGCCACGCTCGCGACGCCGCGTTCGGCGAGCAGCGCGCGCACGCGGCGGCCGAGCGCGAACTGCGCGTCGCGCGCGGCGGCGAAGCCGAAGGCGCGCAGCTCGTTCATGGCGTCGCGCAGGTGCGCGAGGCCGTCGGTGGGCAGCGTCGCGTGGTAGGCGTGGCCACCGCCTTCGTAGGTCTCCATGATCTGCAGCCACTTCTTCAGATCGAGCGAGAAGCTGCTGCTCGCGGTGGCGTCGATGCGCTCGCGCGCCAGGTCCGACAGCATCACGAGGCCCGCGCACGGCGTACTGCTCCAGCCCTTCTGCGGGGCGCTGAGCAGCACGTCGACGCCGGTGGCGCGCATGTCGACCCACGCCGCGCCGCTGGCGATGCAGTCGAGCACGAGCAGGCCGCCCGCGGCGTGCACCGCGTCGGCGACGGCGCGGATGTAGGCGTCGGGCAGCATCAGCCCGGCCGAGGTCTCGACGTGCGGCATGAAGACGACCGCGGGCTTCGTCTCGCGCACCGCGGCCACCACCTCGTCCGCCGGCGCCGGCACGAACGGCGCGGTGGGCCCCGGGCCGGTGCGGCGCGCCTTCAGCACGACGGGGTCGGGCGCGATGCCGCTCATCTCGAGGATCTGCGTCCAGCGGTAGCTGAACCAGCCGTTGCGCACGATCAGGCAGCGCCTGCCGCCGGCGAACTGGCGCGCCGTGGCCTCCATCCCGGTGCTGCCGCTGCCGGGCACGACCACCGCCGAGCGCGCGCCGTAGACCTCCTTCAGCGTCGCCGACACGTCGCGCATCACCTGCCGGAAGCGCCTGGACATGTGGTTCAGCGAGCGGTCGGTGTAGACGACCGAGTACTCGAGCAGGCCGTCGGGGTCGACGTCGGGGCGCAGGCCGGGCATGGGATTTCAACTCTCGTCGGGCGGTGACCGTCAGGTTAGCACCGTGGCGGAAGCGGCGGCACCACCGCGATGGATGGACGCGACGGCAGGGCGGTCGCACCGCCCGCAGCCTGGATCCGCCACGCGGCGCACGTCAGACGTTGAACAGGAAGTTCATCACGTCGCCGTCGCGGACGACGTACTCCTTGCCCTCGGAGCGCATCTTGCCCGCGTCCTTCGCGCCCTGCTCGCCGCCGCAGGCGACGTAGTCGTCGAACGCGATCGTCTGCGCGCGGATGAAGCCGCGCTCGAAGTCGGTGTGGATCACGCCCGCGGCCTGCGGCGCGGTGGCGCCGACGGGGATCGTCCACGCCCGCACCTCCTTCGGCCCGGCGGTGAAGAAGGTCTGCAGCCCGAGCAGCTTGAACGCGGCGCGGATCAGCCGGTTCAGCCCCGGCTCGTCCTGCCCCATCTCGGCGAGGAACATCGCCTTGTCCTCGTCGCTCATGTCGGCGAGCTCGGCCTCCGTCTTGGCGCAGATCGCGACCACCGGCGCGTTCTGCTTCGCCGCGAAATCGCGCAGGCGGTCGAGATAGGGGTTGTGCTCGAAGCCGTCCTCGGCGACGTTGGCGACGAACATCGCCGGCTTGGCGGTGATCAGGCACAGCGGCTTGAGCACCGCGAGCTCCTCCTTCGCGAAGTCGATCGAGCGCACGGGCCGGCCCTCGTCGAGCGCGGCGCGGCACTTGTGCAGCACGTCGACGATGCGCTGCGCCTCCTTGTCGCCGCCGGCCTTGGCGACCTTGGTGTAGCGCGCCAGGCCCTTCTCGACGGTGGCGAGATCCGCCAGGCACAGCTCGGTCTGGATGACCTCGATGTCGGCGATCGGGTCGACGCGCCCGGCGACGTGGATCACGTTCGGGTCGTCGAAGCAGCGCACGACGTTGACGATCGCGTCGGTCTCGCGGATGTGGCTCAGGAACTGGTTGCCCAGCCCCTCGCCCTTGCTCGCGCCGGCCACCAGCCCGGCGATGTCGACGAACTCGACGATCGCCGGCACGACGCGCTCGGGCTTGACGATCGCGGCCAGCTGCGCCAGGCGCGGGTCGGGCACGGCGACGACGCCGACGTTGGGCTCGATCGTGCAGAACGGGTAGTTCTCGGCCGCGATGCCGGCCTTCGTCAGCGCGTTGAACAGGGTCGACTTGCCGACGTTGGGCAGGCCGACGATGCCGCATTGGAGGCTCATGGGGCGGGCTCGGGGCGAGGGGTGCGCGGGAAGGGCGCGATTCTAGGTGGCGCCCTACACTGGGCACCCGCGACGGGAGCGAGCGATGGACCTTCGGCAGGCGCTGCCACCCCACGTGAAGGACCTCGGCGGCGGCTTCGTCGTGCGCCGGCTGCTGCCCGCCGCGGCGCGCCAGGCGGTGGGGCCGTTCCTGTTCTTCGACCACTTCGGCCCGCTGGCGCTCGGCGCCGGCAGCGCGCACGACGTGCGGCCGCACCCGCACATCGGGCTGGCCACCGTGACGACTCTCTTCGAAGGCGCGATGCTGCACCGCGACTCGCTCGGCGCCGTGCAGCGCATCGAGCCCGGCGCGATCGACTGGATGACCGCCGGCCGCGGCATCGTGCACTCCGAGCGCACGCCCGACGACTTGCGCGGCGTCGCGCGCCGCCTGCACGGCCTGCAGCTGTGGGCGGCGCTGCCCGCGGCCGACGAGGAGATCGCGCCGGCGTTCGTCCACACGCCGGCCGAGGCGATTCCGGCGCTCGAGGTCGGCGGCGCGACGCTGCGCGTGCTGATCGGGGAGGCGTTCGGTGCCGCGTCGCCGGTGGCCACGCGCTCGCCGACGCTGTACCTCGACATCGCGCTCGACGCCGGCACCGCGTTCCCGCTGCCGCTGGCGGCCGAGCGCGCGGTCTACGGCGTCGACGTACCATTCCGGATCGACGGCGCGGTCGTCGAACCGCACCTCATGGTGACGGTCGCGCCCGGCGACGAGCCGATGCTGTCGGCCGACGCGCCGGCGCGCGTCGTGCTGATCGGCGGCGAGCCGCTCGGGCGGCGCCACCTGTGGTGGAACTTCGTCTCGTCGCGGCGCGAGCGCATCGTGCAGGCCGCCGACGACTGGGCTCGAGGCCGCTTCCCGCCGGTGCCGGGCGAGACCGAGTTCATCCCGCTGCCCGACAGGCGCCCGACGGCCTGAACGCGGCGCTCAGAACGCCACCGTCGCGCGGCCGGTGGCGCCGACCTTCAGCACCCGCTCGACGCCGTCGACGACGACGGCGTTCATGCCGAACGTGATCGCGCCGGCGAGCCGCGCGTCGGCGCGGTAGGTGGCCAGCGTGTCGCCCGGCTCGGTGCCGGTGGCGGCGGTGGCGGGGTCGACGTTCGGGATCGGGCAGCGCGCGCAGGGCTTGGTCAGCTTCAGCACCACCGGGCCGTCGCCGGTGTCGAACGTCAGCGTGTCGATCCAGTCCTCGCCGTGGGCGTCGAGGCCGTCGAGCACGAGGTTGGGCCGGAAGCGCTCGATGCCCACCGGCGGCCGGCCGCGTTCGGCCAGGCGCCGGTTCAGCTCGGCGAGCGAGGCGGTGGAGACGACGAGCAGCGCGAAGCCGTCGGCGAACGCGGCCTGCGCTTCGACGCCGCCGCTCCAGCGCGGCTCCGACAGGCGCTTGTGCGCCGGGTCGAAACGCACGAGTCGCACCCGCTGGCCGAGGAAGTCGCTGAACCACTGCGCGGCGACGTCGCCCATCTCGAAGGCGCGCACCTCGTCGTCCCACACCCGCACGCGGCACGGCGCCTCGACGGCGTCGAGCGCCAGGTGCAGCGCGAGCATGCCCGGCGCCCTCAGCACGAGGTCGTCGCGGCGCAGCGTCGGCCTGACGAGCGCCATCCGCGGCAGCTCGCGCTGGCTGAGGAACTCGCCGTGAGCATCGACGACCATCCACGCGCGGTCGAACTCGAGCCCGGTCTCGATCACGAGCGCTTCGTCGACGGCGATGCCGCCGCACGACTTGACCGGGTGCAGGTGCAGCGAGTGCAGCGTGACGGGCAGGTCGCTCACGATGGGCCGCGCAGGAGGGACGCTGGATTGTGGCACCCGTGCCGCGGTGTCGCGCCCCGGCACAGTGCTGCGCCGGCGGCCGGGGCGCGCTACATTGCGGCGCCACCGCCACCGCAGGAGACCTCGCGATGCGCACCGACCCCCGCCTGCCCCGCGACGGGCTGTCGCACGTCGCCGGCGTCCAGACGCCGCCGCTGTCGGAGTGGACGATCCCGCAATGGCTCGACGACACCGCCGCGCGCCACGCCGACCGCACCGCGTGCGTGTTCCGCGAGGCCGGCGTGCGCTGGACCTGGGCCGAGCTGCGCGACCACGCCGACCGACTCGCCGCCGGGCTGCGCCGGCTCGGCTTCGCCAGGGGCGAGCGCATCGGCATCTGGTCGCCCAACCGCCCCGAGTGGATCCTCGCCCAGTACGCGACGGCGCGGCTGGGCGTGATCCTGGTCAACATCAACCCCGCCTACCGGCTCGCCGAGCTCGAGTACGCGCTGAACAAGGTGCAGTGCAAGGGCCTGATCAGCGCCGCCGCGTTCAAGACCAGCGACTACCTCGGCATGCTGGCTACGCTCGCGCCGGAGCTCGCGACGAGCGCGCCGGGCGAGCTGCGCGCGGCGAAGCTGCCGCACCTGCGCTGGGTGATCCGCCTCGGCGACGAGCGCACGCCGGGGATGCTGAACTTCGCCGACGTGACGGCGCTGCCCGAGGCGAGCGAGGTGTCGACGGTGCGCCAGGCGTCGCGCGCCCTCGCGTGCCGCGACGCGATCAACATCCAGTTCACCAGCGGCACTACCGGCAGCCCGAAGGGCGCGACGCTGACGCACCACAACATCGTCAACAACGCGCGCTACGTCGCCGCGGCGATGGGCTTCGGCGCCGACGACCGGCTGTGCATCCCGGTGCCGCTGTACCACTGCTTCGGCATGGTGATGAGCTCGCTCGTGTGCACGGTGACCGGCGGCGCGATGGTGTTCCCCGGCGAGGGCTTCGACCCCGCGGCCACGCTGCAGGCGGTGCACGACGAGCGCTGCACGGCGCTGCACGGCGTGCCGACGATGTTCATCGCCGAGCTCGGCCTGCCGGACTTCGCGCGCTACGACCTGTCGAGCCTGAGGAAGGGCATCATGGCCGGCAGCCCGTGCCCGATCGAGGTCATGAAGCGCGTCGTCGCCGAGATGCACATGAGCGACGTCACGATCGCCTACGGAATGACGGAGACGTCGCCGGTGTCGTTCCAGAGCGCGGTCGACGACCCGCTGGACAAGCGCGTGTCCACCGTGGGCCGCGTGCAGCCGCACCTGGAGGTCAAGATCGTCGACGGCGACGGGCGCATCGTGCCGGTGGGCGAGAAGGGCGAGCTGTGCACCAAGGGCTACAGCGTGATGCTCGGCTACTGGGACGACGAGGCGCGCACCGCCGAGGCGATCCGCGACGGCTGGATGCACACCGGCGACCTGGCGACGCTGGACGCGCAGGGCTACTGCAACATCGTCGGCCGCGTCAAGGACATGCTGATCCGCGGCGGCGAGAACGTCTACCCGCGCGAGATCGAGGAGTTCCTGTTCCGCCACCCGAAGGTCGCGCAGGCGCAGGTCTTCGGCGTGCCCGACCCGAAGTACGGCGAGGAGGTCTGCGCGTGGATCGTGCTCAAGCCCGGCCAGAGCGCGACCGAGGACGAGATCAAGACCTTCTGCCAGGGCCAGATCGCGCACTACAAGGTGCCGCGCTACGTGCGCTTCGTCGACGAGCTGCCGATGACGGTGACCGGCAAGGCGCAGAAGTTCGTGATGCGGGCCAAGATGATCGCCGAGCTCGGCCTTTCGGAGCAGCGCACCGCCTGAGCGGCGCGCGAGGCGCTCAGGCGTCGGCGCGGTCGGCGGCGTCGTCGGTGTCGGCGCTGGGGCGCACGGCCGGCGCCCGGCGCAACGCCTGCAGCGTCGCCCGCAGCGTCGCGAGGTCGACCGGCTTCGTCAGGTAGCGGTCGAAGCCGGCCGCGAGCGCGCGCTGCACGTCGTGCGCCATCGCGTCGGCCGACAGCGCGACGACCGGCACCGTGCGCAGGTCCGGGTCGGCACGCCAGCGGCGCAGCACCTCGTGGCCGTCGATGCCGGGCACCTGCACGTCGAGCAGCAGCACGTCGGGGCCCCGCTCGCGCGCCGCCGCGAGGCCGGCCAGCCCGTCGGCGGCGACGCGCAGCGTCACCGCCGGCACGGTGGCGAGGAAGTCGGCCACCAGCGCCGCGTTGGCGGCGTTGTCCTCGACGTACAGGACGTCGACCGGCGGCGCATCGTCGGCGGCCGCGGCGGCGCGCTCGAGCGGCTCGGCGGCAGGCGACGCGGCGGCGGCCGGCAGCTCGATCCAGAACGCCGAGCCCTCGCCGACGCGGCTCGTGGCACCCACCGAGGCACCCATCAGGTCGGCGAGCTGCTTCGACAGCGCGAGCCCGATGCCGGTGCCCTCGACGCTGCCGTGTTCGGCGCCGAGGCGCTCGAACGGGCGGAACAGCCGCTCGAGACGCTCTGGCGAGATGCCGATGCCAGTGTCGGCGACGACGAGCCGCCAGCGCCCGTCGCGCGGTTTGGCGTGGACCCGGATCGAGCCGCCGTCGCGGTTGTACTTGGCGGCGTTGGACAGGAAGTTGACGAGCACCTGGCGCAGCCGCAGGCGGTCGGCGCGCACGGCCGGCACGTCCGCGACGCCAGCGTCGACCGCCAGCCGCAGGCCGCGCGCCTCGGCCAGCGGCTGCACGATCGCCACCGCCTCGGCGACGACGGCCGCCGGCACCAGCGGCTCGGCGCGCACCGCCATCTTGCCGATCTCGATGCGCGCGAGGTCGAGCAGGTCGTCGATCATCTGCAGCAGGTGCTCGCCGGCGCGGCGGATCTCCCCGGCCCACTGGCGCTGGCGCGGCGTCGGCTGCGACAGCTCGATGATCTGCGCGAAGCCGAGGATCGCGTTCATCGGCGTGCGCAGCTCGTGGCTCATGCGCGACCGGAATTCGCTCTTGGCGCGGCTCGCGGCCTCGGCGCGCTCGACGGCCTGCTGCAGCGCCACGGTGCGTTCCTGCACCCGCATCTCGAGCCCGGCGGCGAGCTCGCGCACCGCCTGCTCGGCGGCCTTCAGGTCGCTGACGTCGACCGCGGTGAGCACGGCACTGTCGACCTGCGTGCCTTGCACCAGCGGTGTGATCGTCGTGACGTACGAACGCACCTGACCCTTCGGATCGGGAATCGCGTACTCCAGGCGCTGTGCCCCCGCGCCGGCGAACACGCGCCGCAGCGCCTGCGAAACGGCTTCGCGCTGCGCGGGCGGAAACCAGTCGACGAGCGCGCTGCCCTCGACCTGCGCCGGCGGCACATCCGGGTAGGTGCGATTGGCGAACACGATGCGCCCGTCACGGCCGATTTCGTAGAGGTACGCCGCCGACTCGCGCGTCAGCGCGCGCAGCCGCTCGTCGGAGCGGCGCAGGCGCTCGAACGACGCCTGCAGCGAGCGCGACAGCGCGTTGATCGAGCCGGTGACGGCGTCGAGGATGTCCGGCCGCCAGCGGCCGGTGGGGGCCGGTCGAGGCTGACCTGCTCGCCGCGCGGCGCCGCCGGGTCGATCGCGCGCACGAAGGCGGCGATGCGCGTCAGGTGCCGCGTGACGAGGTACTGGAACACGAGCAGCATGAAGCCGGCGACGAGCACCGTCTTCACGGCGTTGCCGATCAGCACCGTGAGCAGCTGGTCCCACATCCGCGCGAGGACGCGGTCGACGCTGGCGGCCACGCGCAGCGTGCCGATCGTCAGCGCCTGGCCGCGGTGCTCGCGCACGATCGGCACCTCGGCGACGACGGTGCGCTGCGATACCTCGGCGCCGACGGTCCAGCGCGGCGCGCCGTCGACCGCGACGCCGATGTACTCGAGGTCGGGCAGGCGCAGCAGGCCCTCGAGCTGGGTGCGGATCTGCTCGTCGTCGCCGACCCAGACGCTGTCGGTCAGCGTCGGCAGGTAGCTGCGCGAGATGAAGTCGATCGCGCCGCCGATGCGCTCCAGGTCGCGCCGGTAGTCGTGGTACAGCTCCAGCGCGGTGATGACGGCGGTGACGACCGAGCTGAACAGCACCAGCGCGACGATCAGCTTCTTCGCGACGCCGTTGCCGTTGAACAGCGCCTCGCGCAGGAAGCCCGCGCCGGGCTCGCTCACCGCGCGCGCTCCAGCGGCGCGCGCAGTTCGTCGTTCAGGCGCTGCCAGGTGCCGTCGCGCCGCATCGCGGCCAGCGCCGCGGCCAGCGGCGCGACGTACGCCTCGTGCCTGCGGTGCAGGTACATGTACATCGGCACCCGCGCCAGCGGCGGCTCGAGCACCCGTGCGGCGACGGCCGTGCGGCGCGCGGCCTCGAGCCCGCTCCAGCGGTTGGTGACCGCGACGTCGATGCGCCCGGCCCCGAGCAGGCGCAGCAGCGCGTCGTTGTCGCGCACCGTCGTCACCGCCGGGTGGCCCGCGAGCAGGCGCTCGACGATCTTGTAGCCGGTGACGTGGCCGACGACGTGGCCGGCCAGGTCGCTCGCCGAGCGCACCACGATGCCGGGCCGCGTCACGAAGGCGACGAACTGCTCCTCGCCGATCGGCTGCGGCACCTGCACGAGGTTCGGGTAGTCGGCCTCGAAGCCGGGCGCGCGGTACAGATCGCCGTCCTCGATGCCGGCGTTGGCGTTGACGAGCGCGCGCTCGGGCGGCAGCGGCACCACTTGCAGCGCGAGCCCGGCACGGCGAAACGCCTCGCGTGCGACCTCCTCGACGAAGCCCGGGCGCTGCGGCGTCGAGATCAGCGGCTCGCGGCCGCCGATGGCCATCGCCAGCGTCGGCAACGCGCGCGCCGACGCCGGTGCGAGGGCACCGAGCAGCGCGGCGTGGCGCAGGAACCGTCGTCGGCTGGCTCGTCGGTCCATCCGGTCCTCCCCGCCGGCAGCCCGTGCGCCGCCGGCCCATGGCGCAATGTCAGTAGGCGGTCGCGGCCGCCCGGGCGGCTCGCGCGGGTTGCGCATTGCGGCCGCCGGCGGCCGGCGGCGCAGCGGCGGGATGCTTAAGATGCCGACCAGGCGGCCGATGCCGCCGAAGAAGGGCCCTGGCATGCCAACCCCCGCGAGGTCGGACCCCCCGGCCGCGACTGCCGGCGCGGCGCTCGACGACGCCTGCCCGGACGCCGTCGCCGCGTTCGACGCCGCGCTGCAACTCGTGCACGCCAATCGCGCCGCGGCGGCGCTGGCCGGCCGGCCGTCGGCGGCGCTGGTCGGCCTCGACGCCGCGCGGCTCGCCGCGCTCGGGCTGCTCGCGGAGCCGCTGGCCGTGCGGCTGGCCGAGGTCCGCGCCGGCGCGGTGGCGCAGCGCGTGCAGGCGCGCGACCCGCTCGGCGGCGGCGCCGGCCGCTGGTACGACGTCTGGATCGTGCCGCGCGACGGCGGCGGCGTGGCCTGCTACGCGCGCGACATCAGCGACATGAAGGACGCCGAGGAGCGGCTGCG
>CALIDR010000191.1 GCA_938022295.1 uncultured Burkholderiaceae bacterium | reverse complement strand
GACCTGCTGCTGCTCGACGAGCCGACGAACCACCTCGACCTCGACGCCCTCGTGTGGCTCGAGAGCTGGCTGCAGCGCTTCGCCGGCACGCTCGTCGTGATCAGCCACGACCGCGAGTTCCTCGACGCCGTGACCACCGTCACCGTGCACTTGGACAACGCCGAGCTGACGCGCTACGGCGGCAACTACACCGCGTTCGAGGAGATGCGCGCCGAGCGCCTCGCGCAGCAGGCCGCGGCCTTCGCGAAGCAGCAGGAGCGCATCGCGCACCTGCAGCGCTTCATCGACCGCTTCAAGGCCAAGGCGACGAAGGCGCGCCAGGCACAGAGCCGCGTCAAGGCGCTGGCGCGCATGGAGCGGCTCGCGCCGGTGCTGACGGCGAGCGACTTCGCGTTCGAGTTCCGCGAGCCTGCGAACCTGCCGAACCCGATGCTCGCACTCAAGTCCGTCAGCTGTGGCTACGGCAGCACCGTGATCGTGAAGGACGTCGAGCGCACCGTGCTCGCCGGCCAGCGCATCGGCATCCTCGGTGCCAACGGCCAGGGCAAGTCGACGCTCGTCAAGACGATCGCGCGCGTGCTGCCGCCGCTGGCGGGCACGATCACGGAAGGCAAGGGCCTCGCGATCGGCTACTTCGCGCAGCAGGAGATGGACCTGCTGCACGCCGACGACACGCCGCTGCAGCAGATGGTGCGCCTGGCGCGCGAGGTCTCCCCGCAGGCGCGCGAGCAGGACCTGCGCAACTTCCTCGGCCAGTTCCAGTTCGGCGGCGAGATGGTCCACCAGCCGGTGGGCACGCTGTCGGGCGGCGAGAAGGCGCGTCTGGTGCTGGCGACGATCGTCTGGCAGCGCCCCAACCTGCTGCTGCTCGACGAGCCGACGAACCACCTCGACCTGCAGATGCGCGAGGCGCTGAGCATCGCGCTCAACGAGTTCGAGGGCACCGTGATGCTGGTCAGCCACGACCGCGCGCTGCTGCGCGAGGCGTGCGACGAGTTCTGGCTCGTCGCGCAGGGGCGCGTGGCGCCGTTCGACGGCGACCTCGACGACTATCAGCGCTGGCTGCTCGAGCAGTCGCGCGCGCTGCTGCGCGGCGCGGCCGCGCCGCCGCTGCCGGCCGCCGCAGCGTCCGGGGCCGCATCTGCCGCGCCGCGAGCCGCCGCCCCCGCGACGCCGCCGCCGAACCGCCGCGACGACCGCAAGGCGCAGGCGCAGGCGCGCGCCCGGCTGGCCGAGCGCACGCGGCCGCTGCGCATCGAGCTCGAGCGCATCGACCAGCGCCTGGCGGTGCTCGGCGCCGAGCGCGGCGAAGTCGAGGCGGCGCTCTCGGCACCCGGGGTCGACGGCGCGCAGGTCGGCGAGCTCGGCCGGCGGCTGAACCACATCGCCGCCGAAGTGGCGATGCTCGAGGAGCGCTGGCTCGAGGCCAGCGAGGCGCTCGAGCAGATGAAGGCGAACGCCGAGGCCGGCTGAACGAACGGCCCGGCGCCCGCGGCCGGAACTTGACCGCGATCAAGCCCCGGCGCGGCGCGTTGGCCGATGCTGCGCGGCGTCGCGCGTCGCCCGACGCGCCCCGTCGCCCGTCCGCTTTCCACCCTGCCGCCGGAGGTTCGCCATGCCCACCCAGTACGTCTACCGCTTCGGCCGCGAAGGCACCGAAGGCTCGGCGGCGATGAAGAACCTGCTCGGCGGCAAGGGCGCCAACCTGGCCGAGATGTGCCGCCTCGGCATCCCGGTGCCGCCGGGCTTCACGATCAGCACCGAGGCGTGCACCGTGTTCACCGAGAAGGGGCGCGAGCACGTGCTCGGCCTGATCGCCGACGAGGTCAAGGCCGCCGTGCGCTACATCGAGGGCGAGATGGGCAAGCGCTTCGGCGACGACGCCGACCCACTGCTGCTGTCGGTGCGCTCGGGCGCGCGCGCGTCGATGCCGGGCATGATGGACACGATCCTCAACCTCGGCCTGAACGACGCGGCGGTCGAGGGCCTGACGCGCAAGACCGGCAACGCGCGCTTCGCGTGGGACTCTTACCGCCGCTTCGTGCAGATGTACGGCGACGTCGTGATGGGCCTGAAGCCGGTGTCGAAGGAGGACCACGACCCGTTCGAGGTCGTCATCGACATGGTCAAGGACGCGAAGGGCGTCGAGCTCGACACCGAGCTCGGCACCGACGACCTGAAGGAGCTCGTGGCGCGCTTCAAGGCGCTGATCCGCGCGCGCCTCGGGCGCGACTTCCCGACCGACCCCTGGGAGCAGCTCTGGGGCGCGGTGGTGGCGGTCTTCGAGAGCTGGAACAACGACCGCGCGCGCGTCTACCGGGAACTGAACGACATCCCCGAGGCGTGGGGCACGGCGGTGAACGTGCAGGCGATGGTGTTCGGCAACCTCGGCGACACCAGCGCCACCGGCGTGGCGTTCACGCGCGACGCCGGCACCGGCGAGGACCTCTTCAACGGCGAGTTCCTCGTCAACGCGCAGGGCGAGGACGTGGTGGCCGGCATCCGCACGCCGCAGCAGGTGACGCTCGTGGGCTCGCGCCGCTGGGCCGAGCTGGCGCAGATTTCCGAAGACGAAAGGCGTGCGAAGTACCCCTCGCTCGAGGAACTGATGCCCGAGATCTACCGCGAGCTGCTGCACGCCGAGACGACGCTCGAGAACCACTTCAAGGACATGCAGGACCTGGAGTTCACGATCCAGGAAGGGCGCCTGTGGATGCTGCAGACGCGCAACGGCAAGCGCACCGGCGCGGCGATGGTGCGCATCGCGATGGAGATGCTCAAGCAGGGCATGATCGACGAGAAGACCGCGCTGCAGCGCGTCGCGCCCGATCGCCTGAACGACCTGCTGCACCCGATCTTCGACCCGCAGGCGCTGAAGGACGCGACGGTGATCGCGCGCGGGCTGCCCGCCTCGCCCGGTGCGGCCACCGGCCAGATCGTGTTCCACGCCGACGAGGCCGACGAGTGGGCCAAGGCCGGCAAGGCGGTGATCCTGGTGCGGCAGGAGACCTCGCCCGAGGACCTGCGCGGCATGAACGCGGCGCAGGGCATCCTGACGGCGCGCGGCGGCATGACGTCGCACGCCGCGGTCGTCGCGCGCGGCATGGGCAAGTGCTGCGTCTCGGGGGCGGGTGCGGTGCACGTCGACCCGAAGGCGCGCGCGATGACGATCGGCGACCGCACCTGGGCCGAAGGCGACTGGATCTCGCTCAACGGCTCGACGGGCGAGGTCTACGACGGCCGCATCGCCACCCGCGAGGCCGAGCTCAGCGGCGACTTCGGCGACCTGATGGCGCTGGCCGACAGGTACCGCCGGCTCGAGGTGCGCGCCAACGCCGACACGCCGGCCGACGCCAGGATCGCCCGCCACTTCGGCGCCACCGGCATCGGGCTGGCGCGCACCGAGCACATGTTCTTCGAGGGCGGGCGCATCGTCGCCGTGCGCGAGATGATCCTCGCCGACGACGAGGCCGGCCGGCGCCGCGCCCTGGCCAAGCTGCTGCCGATGCAGCGCGCCGACTTCGAGGGGCTGTTCCGCGAGATGAACGGCCTGCCCGTGACGATCCGCCTGCTCGACCCGCCGCTGCACGAGTTCGTGCCGCACGACGAGGAAGGCCAGCGCACGATGGCGCGCGAGATGAAGGTACCGCTGGCCAGGATCCGCATGCGCGTCGAGGAACTGCACGAGTTCAACCCGATGATGGGCCATCGCGGCTGTCGCCTCGGGATCACCTACCCCGAGATCACCGAGATGCAGGCGCGCGCGATCTTCGAGGCCGCGCTCGACGTCCAGGCCAGGGGCTTCGACCCCAAGGTCGAGATCATGGTGCCGCTGGTGGGCACGGTGCGCGAGTTCAACGCCCAGGCGCAGGTCATCCGCGGCATCGCGGCGCAGGTCTTCGCCGAGCGCGGCGCGGGCGTGCGCTACCTGCTCGGCACGATGATCGAGACGCCGCGCGGCGCGCTGGTGGCCGACAGCCTGGCCACGCAGGCCGAGTTCTTCTCGTTCGGCACCAACGACCTGACGCAGATGACGATGGGCTTCTCGCGCGACGACGCCAACAGGTTCCTGCCCGCCTACCTGAAGAAGGGCCTGTACGAGCACGACCCGTTCCGCACCTTCGACCAGAAGGGCGTGGGCCTGCTAGTCAGGATGGCGGTCGAGAAGGGCCGCGCGACACGCCCGGGCATCGAGATGGGCGTGTGCGGCGAGCACGGCGGCGACCCGGCCTCGGTCGCGTTCTTCCACCGCGCCGGGCTCGACTACGTCAGCTGCTCGCCGTTCCGGGTGCCCATCGCGCGGCTGGCGGCGGCGCAGGCGGCGATCGCCGAGTAGCGCGGGCACCGGGGGCCATCCCTGCGCCGGCGCGGGCAGCGGCGGCTGCGTAGACTGCCGAGGCCAGGCCCTTCGGCCGACGGCCGGCCCGCGCGCCGCCCCCACCCACGAGGAGACTCCACCCATGGCGATCGACCAAGCGCTTTACACCGCCCGCGCCACGTCCACCGGCGGCCGCGCCGGCACTTCGAAGACCGACGACGGCCGCCTCGCGGTCACCCTGAGCACGCCGAAGGCGCTCGGCGGCGACGACGGCCCCGGCACGAACCCCGAGCAGCTGTTCGCCGCCGGCTACTCGGCGTGCTTCATCGGCGCGATCAAGGCGGTGGCCGGGCGGCAGCAGATCCGCCTGCCCGGCGAGGTCTCGATCACCGCCGAAGTCGCGATCGGGCCGATGACGGGCAAGGCCGGCGCGTTCAACATCCAGGTCGCGATGACGGTGTCGGTGCCCGGCATGGAGCGCGCGGCGCTGGAGCAACTCGTCGCCGACGCGCACGAGGTCTGCCCCTACTCGAACGCGACGCGCGGCAACGTCGACGTGACGTTCGCGTTCGCCTGAGCGGCGCCGCGCGGCTACCCGCGCGGCGGCCGCGCGGCCAGCAGCTCGAGCAGCAGGTCGACGCGCGCCTGCCAGGGCGTGCCCGTCGCGCCGGCACTCTCGGCGCCGATCACCGGCCCGAACGCGCAGCGCGACGCGCGGCGCACCGCGACGCCGGCCGCGCGCGCGCGGGCGAGGGCGGCGTCGAGTTCGACGCCCACCGTCGCGTTGCCGGTGCCGGCGACGACGATGCCGTCGACGCCGGCGGCCACCAGTGCGTCGACCACGCGGCCGTCGGCGCCGGCGTGGTTCGCGACGACGTCCACACGCGGCCAGTGCGCCGGATCGGCCACGATCGCGTCGAGGCCGAGCGCGGTGTCCGCCGGCACCGCGCGCAGCACGCGCAGGCGCCCGTTCTCGATCAGCGCCACCGGCCCGGCGTCGCCGCTCGAGAACGCGTCGAGCCGCCACGTGTGCACCTTGCGCACGTCGGCGGCCGTGTGCGCCCGGCCGGCCAGCACGACGAGCGTGCCGGGCACGCCGCCGCACGCCACCGTCACCGCGTCGAGCAGGTTCTGCGGCCCGTCGGCCTGCAGCGACGTCGCCGGGCGCATCGCCGCCGTCAGCACCAGCGGCTTGGCCGGTGCGAGCACGCGGTGCAGGAAGTGCGCCGTCTCCTCGAGGGTGTCGGTGCCGTGGGTGACGACGACGCCGGCGACTTCGGCACGCGCCAGGTGGTGCGCGCAGCGCTGCGCGAGGCGCTGCCACACCGCGTGCGTCATGTCCTTGCTGTCGACCTGCGCGACCTGCTCGCATTCGAGCGGCACGCCGGCGAGCGCCGGCACCGCCGCCACGAGCCGCTCGACGCCGAGCCGCGCGGCGGTGTAGCCGACGGCGTCGGTGGCGGTCGCCGCGGTGCCGGCGATCGTGCCGCCGGTGCCGAGGACGACGACGGTGGTCTCAGGGCTTGGCATCGCGGCCGGATCTGGATAAAAATACAGTCACTGGATGAAACCACAGACCGCGGCCCGCGCCGCGGGGCGCGCCATGCTCGACAGCCCCAAGCTCACCGCCCGCCAGCAGCAGATCCTCGACCTCGTGCAAAGCGCGATCGAGCGCACCGGTGCGCCGCCCACCCGGGCCGAGATCGCGGCCGAGCTCGGCTTCCGCTCGGCCAACGCCGCCGAGGAGCACCTGCAGGCGCTCGCGCGCAAGGGGGTGATCGAACTCGTCGGCGGCACGTCGCGCGGCATCCGTCTGAAGTCTGACACATTGCGTGCGCTGAACCAGGCGCGCGGGCGGCAGTTCAACCTGCCGCTGCCCGGCGTCGCGCAGCTCACGCTGCCGCTCGTGGGCCGGGTGGCCGCCGGCAGCCCGATCCTCGCCGCCGAGCACATCGACCGCACCTACGTCTTCGAAGCCGGGCTGTTCCCGCGCCGGCCCGACTACCTGCTGCGCGTGCGCGGCATGAGCATGCGCGACGCCGGCATCCTCGACGGCGACCTGCTCGCGGTGCAGAAGGCCAGCGACGCCAAGAACGGGCAGATCGTCGTCGCCCGGCTCGGCGACGACGTCACCGTCAAGCGCTTCCGGCGCACCAAGGCCGCGATCGAGCTGATCCCGGAGAACCCCGACTTCGAGACGATCGTCGTGCCGGCCACCGACGCCGACGTGCCGTTCGCGATCGAGGGCATCGCGGTGGGCCTGCTGCGCAACAACATGCTCACCTGACCGCGGGCGGGGCGCACGGCACCGTGGTCAAGCATCCCAAGGCCGCCAGCGCGGCCGAGTGCGTGACGCTGGAGCAGTTGCCCAACGTCGGCCCGCGCATGGCGGCCGACCTGCGGCGGCTGGGCATCGTACGCCCGCACGAGCTCGCCGGCCGCGACCCGTTCGCGCTGTACCAGGCGCTCGGGCGGCTGGCGGGCCGGCGGCAGGATCCCTGCGTGCTCGACACCTTCCTCGCCGCCACCGACTTCATGCGCGGCGCGCCGCCCAACCCGTGGTGGCACTACACGGCCGAGCGCAAGCGCCGCTACGGGCCGCTGTAGCGGCGGCCCCGGCCGCCGCCGGGAGGCCCGGCGAGTCACGGCCCGCGGCGCCCGCCCGCCGTGACGAATTGCCGCCGCCGCCGTCCCCTGTTCGGCCGATCGGCCGGCCGAGCGCGGCCGAACAATGGGTTCAGTCGAACGCACGCCTGCCGATACCGCAGCCATGCTCGCATCCCTGGTCCACCGCCGCCTGCGCCGCACGAGCACGCTTGCCAGCGTCTCCAGCCGCATCGAAGTCTGCCCGCCCGCGCCGTCCGAAGGCGCCGACCGCTGGCGAGACCGCATCGGCTCCTGGCTGCGCGGCGGCGCGCCGCTGGCGTCGCCGGCCGCCGTCGACCGCCTCGAAGCGATC
>CALIDR010000190.1 GCA_938022295.1 uncultured Burkholderiaceae bacterium | reverse complement strand
GCGGCGCGCAGCAGCTCGCCGGCGCGCTTGATCGTCTCGCTGCCCTTGATCGCCTCTTCGCCGATGTTCAGCAGCCCCACGCTCGGGTCTTCCTTGCCGTCGACCGCGGTCACGAGCGCGCTGCCGAGCACCGCGAACTGCAGCAGGTGCTCGGCGGTGCAGTCGACGTTGGCGCCGAGGTCGAGCACTGTCGTGAAGCCGTCGTTGCGGTTGGGCATCACGGTGGCGATCGCCGGGCGGTCGATACCGTCGAGCGTCTTCAGCATGTAGCGCGCCACCGCCATCAGCGCGCCGGTGTTGCCGGCCGAGACGCAGGCATCGGCGGCGGCGCGGCCGCCGGCGTCGGCCTTCAGCTGCGCGATCGCCACGCGCATCGACGAATCGCGCTTGCGCCGCAGCGCCACCTCGACCGGGTCGTCCATCGTGACCACCTCGGAGGCGACGACGGCGCGGCAGCGCTGCCACCCGCGCGCCGGCGCGAGCGCGGCCTCGGTGCCCACGAGCAGCAGTTCGGCGTCGGGGTGGCGGTCGAGGAAGCGGCGGCAGGCCGGCAGCGTGACGCTCGGGCCATGGTCGCCGCCCATGCAGTCCACGGCCAGGCGCACGCTCGCCAGCGGCGGCAGCGGGGCGATCATCGACGGTGCGTGCGCAAACGCGGGCGCGACGGATCCCGGCGGAGGGCGACGGCCGCGGGCGCTCGGCGCGGACCGCGGCGCACGCGCGCGATCAGGCGTCGGCGCGCGTCTTGAGGACCTTGCGGCCGCGGTAGAAGCCGCTCGGGCTGATGTGGTGGCGCAGGTGCGTCTCGCCCGTCGTCGGCTCGACCGCGATGCCCGGCACGGCCAGGGCGTTGTGCGAGCGGTGCATGCCACGCTTGGACGGCGACTTCTTGTTCTGCTGGACAGCCATGATGTTCTCCTGCGCGACCCATGCGGCCGCTCCGATCGCGGGCCTTCGGTGCCCCTGCCGGCGTTGCACGTCCGCGGCACGAGGCCGGGGCGGCAGCCGGCACCGCCGGACGGCCGCTGCACCGCGCTGCGCGCAAGCCGCTGCCGCGGGCTGCAAAGCGCGTGCCGTGCGCGGCCGAATCCACAAAGCCCGCCAGTATAGCCGAACGCCGGGCCTTACTGCACGGGCGGCTTGCGCGGCCAGCCGGCGAGCGCTGCAAAGGGGTTCGCCGCCGCGTCGGGCTCCCCCCACCGCGGTGGCGTCCCGGCAGCCGGCGCCACGAGCGGCTGCCCGCACCGGCCGTGGCGCGGCACCATCGGCAGCGCCAGCAGCAATTCGTCCTCGACGAGCGAGTGCAGGTCGAGCGCGCGTTCGAGCGCGAGCACGTCGTCGTCGCTGTCGGCGTCGAGCTCGGCGGCCTGGGCCTCGTCGGCGACGAAGCGCAGCCAGCGGTCGACCGCGACGTCGACCAGCATCGGCTGCAGGCAGCGCTGGCACACCGCCGGCACCCGCGCCGTGGCCTGCACGCGCAGCCACAGCTGCGGCTCGCCGCCGCGCACCGGGCGCGTCTGCCCCTGGACGTGCCAGGTCACGGCGCCGTCGGCGGCCGCCGCGGCGTCGCCGCACAGCCGCCCGAAGCCCGCCAACGGCCACGCGCCTTCGAGCGCGCCGGCGTCGGCTGCGAAGGCCGCGACGTCGAGCCGCCGCGGATCGTGCGCACGCTCCACCATCGGCGCAGTGTACGGCCGCGCGCGCCGACGCTGCGCGGCGCCGGTGGGACAATGGCGGCGTGCCGGCTGCCCCGCTGATCCTCGCCTCGACGTCGCGCTACCGCCGCGAGCTGCTCGCCCGGCTGCGCCTGCCGTTCGAGGTGCGCTCGCCCGCCGTCGACGAGACGCTGGCGCCCGGCGAGGCGCCCGCCGCGCTGGCGCGGCGGCTCGCGCTGGCCAAGGCCCGCGCGGTGACGCAGAGCGTGGCCGGTGCGATGCCGCACGCCCTCGTGATCGGATCCGATCAGGTCGCCGACCTCGACGGCGAGGCGATCGGCAAGCCCGGCACGCACGAACGCGCGGCCGCGCAGCTGGCGCGCATGAGCGGCCGGCGCGTCGTGTTCCAGACCGCGGTGGCCGTCGTGCGCGCCGCAGGCGGCTTCGCCGAGGTCGCACTGGCGCCGGTCGTCGTGCGCTTCCGGCACCTGACCGCCGCCGAGATCGAGCACTACCTGCACGCCGAGCAGCCCTACGACTGCGCCGGCAGCG
The DNA here is from genome assembly GCA_938022295.1 of uncultured Burkholderiaceae bacterium. GTDB lineage: Bacteria > Pseudomonadota > Gammaproteobacteria > Burkholderiales > Burkholderiaceae_C > Calidifontimicrobium. Next base: position 5,915 of record CALIDR010000190.1, on the reverse strand, counting down.
CCAAGTCCGAGGGCCTGGGGATCGCGCTGCTCGAGGCGATCGACAGCGACGACCCGACCGCCCTCGTCGGCCTGCCGCTGATCCGCACCTGCGCGCTGCTGCGCGCTGCGGGGCTCGATCCGCTCGCCGCGCCCGCCGGCGCCGTCCGGCCGTGACGCCTTCCGGCGGCCGGCTGCTGCTCGTTCCCAACGCACTCGACCTCGGCCACGACGCGGTCGACCTCGCCGCCGTGCTGCCGCAAGGGGTGCTGGAAGCCGCGGCGCGGCTGCAGCACTGGGTCGCCGAGGACGCGAAGACGACGCGCGCGTTCCTCAAGCGCGTCGACGCGCGGGTGCCGCTGCGGCGGCCGCTGCAGGCGCTCGACATCCGCGAACTGCCGCGGCCGCCGAAGGGCGCGCCGCCGCGGCCCCCGGCGCCCGACGTCTGGCGCGACCTGCTGGCGCCGGCGCTGGCCGGTGCCGACGTCGGCCTGATCAGCGAGGCGGGCCTGCCCGGCGTCGCCGACCCGGGCGCGGCCCTCGTCGAGGCGGCGCACGCGCACCGGCTCGCGGTGCTGCCGCTGCCCGGCCCGAGCGCGCCGGCGCTGGCGCTGGCCGCCAGCGGCCTGAACGGCCAGAGCTTCGCCTTCGCCGGCTACCTGCCGCAGGACGCCGCCGCCCGCACGGCGCGCATCGCCGCCCTCGAGGCGCGCTCGCGGCGCGAGCGGCAGACGCAGATCGTGATCGAGACGCCGTACCGCAACGACGCCCTGCTGCAGGCCCTGCTCGCGCAGCTCGCACCGGCGACGCGGCTGTGCGTCGCCTGCGGCCTGACGCTGCCCGGCGGGTGGTGCCGAACGGCTGCGGTGGCCGAGTGGCGGGCTGCGCCGCCAACGATCGGGCGCGTGCCGACGGTGTTCCTGTTCCTCGCCTGAACCGGACTCCCGGTCGGCGCGGCGTGCGGCCGTCAGCCGGCGCGCGCCGCGAGCGGTGACCAGCGCGACGCGATCACGTGGCCGACCGCGAGCCCCGCCGCGTCGGCCACCCAGTCGCCCCACGACGCCTCGCGCGTCGCGGTGAGCCCCTGCAGCAGTTCGATCGCGCCGCCGAAGGCGAGCAGCCCGACGGCCAGCGGCCACGCGCGCAGCGCGCCCCAGGCGCCGAGCGTCCACAGCACGGCGAACGCGGCGAGGTGCCGCAGCTTGTCCAGGTGCGGCAGCCACGGCTCGTGCGGCGCCACCGGCCGCAGCGCGAGCACGAGGGTGACGACCAGCGCGGCGACGAACAGCGCGCGCCAGCGGCGAGGGTCGGCGTGCCAGCGCGGCGCGGCGACGGGCAACGGCGTCAGCCCTTGCGGCCGCCGAGCAGTGCCGCGACGGCCCGGCGCGGCTTGATGTTCGGCGACGGCCCGCGCGGCGCCGCAGCCGGCGGCGCGGCGCGCTCCCACGGCGCCGGCTCGGCGGTCGCGGCCGGCTCGTACGGCCGGTCGAACAGGGGGTCCGCGGTCGGCGAGGGCGGTGCGACGCGGCGCGGTCCGCGCTCGGCGCGCTCGCCACGCTCGGCGCGCGCGGTCTCGTCGGCTTCGGCGCGCCGCGGCCGCCGCGGCGGGCGGCCGTCGTCGAGCTCGAGCGGTTCGAGGTCGATCTTGGTCTTGATCAGCTTTTCGATCTCGGCGACCAGCCGCGCGTCGTCGCGGGTGACGAGCGTCACCGCCAGCCCCGACGCGCCGGCGCGGCCGGTGCGGCCGATGCGGTGCACGTAGTCCTCGGCGTTGAACGGCACGTCGTAGTTGAAGACGGCCGGCAGGTCGGCGATGTCCAGCCCGCGCGCGGCGACGTCGGTGGCCACCAGCACGTCGACCTCGCCCTTCTTGAAGGCGTCGAGCGCCTTCAGCCGCTCGTCCTGGCTCTTGTCGCCGTGCAGTGCGTTGGTGCGCAGGCCGTCGCGCTCGAACGCGCGTGCCAGCCGCGCGCAGCCGAGCTTCGAATTGACGAACACGATCGCCTGCGCGAGGTTGCGCTCGCGCAGGATCTGGCGCACCGCGGCGCGCTTGTCGTCGGCGGCGACGCTGTAGAAGTGCTGCTCGACGGTCGACGCGGTGGCGTTCGGCCGCGCGACCTCGACCGTCACCGGATCCTGCAGGTAGCTCTGCGCCAGCCGCCGGATCTCGGGCGAGAACGTGGCCGAGAACAGCAGCGTCTGCCGCTGCTTGGGCAGGTAGCTCAGGATGCGCTGCAGGTCGGGCAGGAAGCCGATGTCGAGCATGCGGTCGGCTTCGTCGAGGACGACGTACTCGACCTGGTTGAGCACGCAGTTCTTGGCCTCGATGTGGTCGAGCAGCCGCCCGGGAGTGGCGATCAGAATCTCGACGCCGCGCTTGAGCTCGGCCGTCTGCGGCTTCATGTCGATGCCGCCGAAGACGACGGTGCTGCGCAGCTGGGTGTGCTTGGCGTAGGTCTTGACGTTGGCGGCCACCTGGTCGGCCAGTTCGCGCGTGGGCGTCAGCACCAGCGCGCGCACCGGGTGGCGCGCGGGCGACGCCGAGGCGTTCTCGTGGCGCAGCATGCGCTGCAGCAGCGGCAGCGTGAACGCCGCGGTCTTGCCGGTGCCGGTCTGCGCGGCCCCCATCACGTCGCGGCCGGCGAGCACGATCGGGATCGCCTTGGCCTGGATCGGCGTCATCGACGTGTAACCGGCGTCGGCGACGGCGCGCAGCAGCTTGGGGTCGAGCGGCAGGGTGTCGAAGGCAGGCGCGGCCTGCGGCGGGGAAATACGGGGCGGATCGGTCGTCACCGGTGGATTATCCCCCCGGGGCGCGGCCGGGGCCGGCCACGGCTTCGCGGCGCGCGGTGCGCCTCACCCGCCGGATGTCGCGATGGACTTGTTGCATTCTTGCCACAGGCAACGAACGGAAACGCATCAGCCACCATTCATAGCCGAGAGTCGATGACTTCCTCGTGAACAATGCGGCGACCCGGAATGCCGCCGTGGCCCGTTGGCAGGGCATGCCGCACGCGACCGCCGCAGCGCCGTAGATATCGATGCAAGACGCCCCGCTCCGCAACGAAACCGAAGTCCCCCGCGCCCAACCGGCACCCGCGCGCGCGCCGTCGATCGAGAAGCTCGTCGGCCCGTGGGAGGAGTTCCGCCGCGTCATCCCGCTCGTCTCGTTGAAGTCGCTGCTGCACGAGCGCGCGCCGGGCGTGCCGAAGGTGGCGATCCTGATGTGCACGATGGAGGGGCAGCAGTTCCTGGCCCACCAGCTCAACTCGATCGCGACCCAGAGCCACCCGCGGTGGTCGATCTGGGCCTCCGACGACGGCTCGGCCGACCACACGCACGCGATCCTCGAGTACTACCAGGCCCACTGGGGCGCCGACCGCATCTCGATCCACGAGGGGCCGGCCGAGGGCTCGACGGCGAACTTCCTGTCGCTGACCTGCCGCGCCGACATCGACGCCGACTACTTCGCCTACGCCGACCAGGACGACATCTGGGAAGCCGACAAGCTCGAGCGCGCGGTCGCCTGGCTGCAGTCGGTGCCGCCGGACGTGCCGGCGCTGTACGGCTCGCGCACGCTGCTCGTCGACGCGCGCAACCAGCACATCGGCTACTCGCCGCTGTTCGAGCGCGAGCCGAGCTTCCGCAACGCGCTCGTGCAGAGCATCGCCGGCGGCAACACGATGGTGTTCAACCGCGCCGCGCGCGACCTGCTGCGCCTGGCCGGTGAGGACGTCGGCGCGGTGACGCACGACTGGTGGGCCTACATGCTGGTGTCGTCGTGCGGTGGGCGCGTGCACTACGACCCCTACCCCACGGTGCGCTACCGCCAGCACGACGCCAACCAGTTCGGCGCCAACCGCAGCCTGCCGGCGCAGTGGCGGCGGCTGCGCCAGCTGCTGCAGGGGCGGTTCCGCGGCTGGGTCGACCGCAACGTCGACGCCCTGATGCGCGTGCGCCACCTGATGACGCCCGAGAACCAGCGCGTGCTCGACACCTTCGCCGCGGCGCGCCGCCAGCCGCTGCTGCCGCGGCTCGCCGGGCTGCGGCAGGTCGGCATCTACCGCCAGACCGTGCTCGGCAACCTGGGGCTGGCGATGGCGGCGCTGATCAACCGCCTGTGACCACGCGCGCGCCGCTGCCGCGCGCCGCGCCGCACTGCCCATGAACCCGCTGGCGGCGACGACCGCGGCCGTGGTCGTCGTCTACCGGCTCGCCGCACCCGTGGCGCCGCTCGTCACGCAGCTGCAGGCCGCCGTCGGCCGCGTCGTCGTCGTCGACAACTCGCCGTACGGCCATTCCTCGCTGCCGGCGCTCGCGAACGCCACGGTGACGGTGCTGCACCACCGCAACGTCGGCGCGCTGGCCGGTGCCTACAATGCCGCCCTCGCGTACCTGAAGGCGAACGCGCCGGCCATGCGGCACGTGCTCTTCGTCGACGAGGATTCCGACGCCTCGGGGCTGGCGGCGTTCCTGGCCGACGCGCGCACGCAGGCCCTGCTTGCGCAGCCCGACACGGCCGCCCTCGCCCCGGCATACCGCGACCGCGCCACCGGCCTGCGCGGCAAGTTCATCGACCTGCGGCGCTGGCGATTCCGTTACCTGCCGCGGGAGTTCGGCGATGTGCGGGCGGTGGCCTTCGTGATCAACTCGATGTCGGTGTGGCGGCTCGACGCGCTGGAGCGCATCGGCCGCTTCGACGAGCGGCTCGCGCTCGACCACGTCGACACCGACGCCTGCCTGCGTACGCGCGCCGCCGGCCTGCGGGTGTACGTGCACGGCGGGCACGAGTTCGTGCACGCGATCGGGCAGCGGCGGCGCTTCCATCTCTTCGGCCGCGAAATGCAGGCCGGCGGCCACCCGCCGCCGCGGCGGCGGCTGATCGGCCGCAACACCGTCTGGCTCGCCCGGCGCTGGGCGTGGCGCGAACCGGCGTTCGCGTTCCTGTGCCTGACGCGGCTGGCATACGAGGCGGTCGGCATCGTGCTCGCCGAGGACGACAAGGCGGCCAAGCTGGGTGCGCTCGTCGGCGGCGCGCTCGGTGGGCTCGTCGCCCGATGACGCCGGCACAGCCGATGGCCCCGCGCGCCACTGGCGTGCCGGCGCAGGGACGGTCGCGCGTCGTCGGTGCGCTCGTGTTCGCGGCGCCGTGGACGCTGTACCTGCCGCTGGGGATGCAATACGCCGCCTACCTCGGGCTCGGGCTCGCCGCCACGGCGGCGCTGCACGGCGCCGGACGCCTCGCGCAGGTGCCGCGGCAGCCGCTGTTCGTCGCCGTGGTCGCGTTCTGGGGCTGGCTGGCGGTGTCGGTGGCGTGGTCGACGGCCGGGCGCGGCGACCTGGTGGCCCACCTGTGGACGTACTCGCTGCTGCTGTGGGCGGTGCCGATCGCGCTCGCGGTCGACGCCGACGACGCCCGGCGCGCGCTGCGCCACTTCGTCGTGGCGTCGACGTTCGTCGGCGCGGTGTGGATCGCGCACGCCACGGGCGCGCTCGCCGCGTTCGACGGCGCGCTGCCGTTCGTCGGCGCCGACGGCAACCGGCGCATCGCAATCTCGCTGCTGCTCGCGCTCGGGGCGGCGCTCGGCGCCCTGTTCGCGCTCGACGCCGCCGCGCCGCGCACTCGCGGCGCGTGGGCGCTGGCCGCGCTCGTCTGCGCCGCCGGCCTGGCGCTGCAGGACCGACGCAGCGGCATGGTGACGCTGCCGGCGATGCTGCTCGTGTTCGCCGTCGCGCGCCAGCCGACGTGGCCGCGCCGCGCCGGCGTGGCGGTCGCCGTGGCGGCGGCAGTCGGCGTCGCCTGGCTGCCGCTGGACGGCGTGCGCGGGCGCTTCGCCGAAGGCGTGGCCGAGCTACGCGCCTACCGCGCCGACGACGACGTCGCGACGAGCTGGGGCATGCGGCTGCGCATGGTGCAGGTGACGGCGGGGATGGTGC
>CALIDR010000189.1 GCA_938022295.1 uncultured Burkholderiaceae bacterium | reverse complement strand
GAGGCGCCGAGCAACGCAGCGCCCGTGGCCGCGCGCGCGAGCGCGCTTCGTGATCGAACTCGGCGCCGTTGCCCGAGCGCAGTGAGCCGAAGGCGAACGTAGCGAGTTCGGCGCCGGGCCACGGGCGCGAGTCGCGCAGGGCAGCCAGCGCGCAGCGCTGGCCGCCGAGGTGAAGCGCCGCCGCCCGCGCGCACGGCGCTTTGCCGCGCCAACCTGCGCAGGCCACTCAAAGCGAACGGTCAATGTCGGCAGAGGGCCGAAAGCGGCCTTCCGCAATGCAATGGATCCCACGCGATCGAAAGCACGGTCGCGTCAGTGCAGCGCGCGGTAGATCGCCTCGGCGAGTTCCTTCGAGATGCCCTCGACGCCGGCCAGGTCGTCGACGCTGGCGTTGGCCACGCCGCGCACGCCGCCGAAGCGCTGCAGCAGCCGCGCGCGCTTCTTCGGGCCCACCCCGTCGATGTCCTCCAGCCGGCTCGCGCCGGTGCGCACGCTCGCGCGGCGCGCGCGCATGCCGGTGATCGCGAAGCGGTGCGCCTCGTCGCGGATCTGCGCCACGAGCATCAGTGCGGCCGAATCGGCGCCGAGGTAGACCTTCTCGCGCCCGTCGGCGAACACGAGTTCCTCGAGGCCGACCTTGCGCCCCTCGCCCTTCTCGACTCCGACGATCGTCGACAGGTCCAGCCCGAGCTCCTCGAACACCTCGCGCGCGACCGCCACCTGCCCCTTGCCGCCGTCGATCAGCACGACGTCGGGCATCTTCGCGCTGCCGGCGGCCACGCCCTCGGCGAGCTTGGCGTAGCGGCGCGTCAGCACCTGGCGCATCGCGGCGTAGTCGTCACCGCCGGTGATGCCGGCGATGTTGTAGCGGCGGTACTGGGCGCTCTGCATCTGGTGGTGTTCGTAGACGACGCAGCTCGCCTGCGTCGCCTCGCCGGCGGTGTGGCTGACGTCGAAGCACTCGATGCGCAGCGCGTCGAGGTCGGGCACGTCGAGGCCGAGCGCCTCGGCGAGCGCGCGCGTGCGCTCGCGCTGCGAACCCTCCTCGGCCAGCAGCCGCGCGAGCGCGAGCTCGGCGCCCTTGAGCGCCATCTCGAGCCAGATGCGGCGCTGCTCGCGCGGCTGGTGCTGCACGCTCACCTTCTGGCCCGCCTGGCGGCCCAGCGCCTCGACGAGCGCCTTGTCGACCGGGTGGCTGACGACGAGCGCGGGCGGCACCGGCTGCTCGAGGTAGTGCTGGGCGACGAAGGCTTCGAGCACCTGCACCTCGGGCGGCCGCGGCTCGCCGGCATCGTCGTCGCCCGCGAGCGCCGTCGCGTCGTCGACGTGGGCCGGGAAGTAGGCGCGGTCGCCGAGGTGGCGCCCGCCGCGCACCATCGCCAGGTTCACGCAGGCGCGCCCGCCGCGCACCGCGACGGCGAGGATGTCGACGTCCTTGTCGGCCGCGCTCAGGCTGCTCGCCTCGACGGCCTGCTGGTGCAGCACGCGCGACAGCGAGCCGATCTGGTTGCGCACCTGCGCCGCCTGCTCGAACTCGAGCACCTCGGCGTGCGCCATCATGCGCGCCTGCAGGTCGTCGAGCACCTCCTGCGTCTGGCCGCGCAGGAAGCGTTCGGCGTCGGCGACGTCGCGCGCGTAGTCGGCCGGGCTCACGAAGCCGACGCAAGGCGCCGAGCAGCGGCGGATCTGGTACAGCAGGCACGGCCGCGAGCGGTTGGCGAACACCGTGTCCTCGCAGGTGCGCAGGCGGAACACCTTCTGCAGCACCTGGATCGTCTCCTTCACCGCCCACGCGTTCGGGTACGGGCCGAAATAGCGGTGGCGGCGGTCGACCGCGCCGCGGTAGTAGGCGATGCGCGGGTAGCGCTGCGCCGGCGGGGCGTCGGCGTCGTGGACCGCCCGCGCGCCGGTGATCTTGAGGTACGGGTAGCTCTTGTCGTCGCGGAACAGGATGTTGAACCGCGGGTTGAGCGCCTTGATCAGGTTGTTCTCGAGCAGCAGCGCCTCGGCCTCGCTGCGCACGACGGTCGTCTCCAGGCGCGCGATGCGCGCGACCATGTGGCCGATGCGCGTGCCGCCGTGGTCCTTGTGGAAGTAGCTGCCGACGCGCTTCTTCAGATTGCGCGCCTTGCCGACGTACAGCACGCCGCCGGCGGCGTCGGAGTAGCGGTAGACGCCCGGAAGGCTCGGCAGCGCGGCGACTTCGGCGAGCAGCCGCTCGCGCGGGTTCGACGGCGGCGCGGCGACGGCGTCGCCCGGGGCGGTGTGCGGATCGGACATCGGGAGCCCGATTTTCGCCGCCGCGCGCCGCTACGATGCGCCGGCGATGCACCCGCCGCCGCTGCACCTGGACCTCTTCTGCCACGTGGTCGACAACTTCGGCGACATCGGCGTGTGCTGGCGGCTGGCCGCGGACCTCGGCGCGCGCGGCCACGCGGTGCGGCTGTGGACCGACGACGCCTCGGCGCTGGCGTGGCTGGCGCCCGCGGGCGCGCCGGGCGTGGCGGTGCACGCGTGGGCTGAGGCCGACGGCGCCGAGCCGGGCGACGTCGTGATCGAGGCCTTCGCCTGCCACCTGCCGCCGGCCTTCGTCGAGCGGATGGCCGCGCGCCATCGGCCGCCACTGTGGATCAACCTCGAATACCTGAGCGCCGAGGGCTGGGTCGAGCGCTGCCACGGCCTGCCCTCGCCCCAGCTCGCGGGACCGGGCCGCGGTCTCGTCAAGCGGTTCTTCCACCCCGGCTTCACGCCAGCCACCGGCGGGCTGCTGCGCGAGCCCGACCTCGCCGCGCGCCAGGCGCGCTTCGACCGCGGCGCGTGGCTCGCCGCGCAGGGGCTCGCGCCGCGCCCGGGCGAGCGCGTCGCCGGCGTCTTCTGCTACCCGCACGCGCCGCTGCCGCTGCTGTGGCGCGCGCTCGCCGGCACCCCGGCGCTGGTGCTGCTGACGCCCGGCGCGGCGCAGGCGCTGGCCGTGGCGCACCCGCCGCCGCCCGGCGTGCGCGCCGCCACGCTGCCGTGGCTCACGCAGCGCGAGTTCGACCACCTGCTGTGGAGCTGCGACGTGAACCTCGTGCGCGGCGAGGACTCCGCGGTGCGCGCGATGTGGGCCGGCGCGCCGTTCGTCTGGCAGCTGTACCCCCAGCACGACGGCGTGCACGCAGGCAAGCTCGACGCCTTCCTCGCCCGCTTCGAAGCCGCCGCGCGGTGGCCGCTGCCGGCGCCGCTGCGCGCGTTCTGGCGGGCGTGGAACGGCGTCGGCGAGGCGGGCGGCGCGGCTGCCGCGTGGGACGACCTCGCCGCCTGGGCCACCGCCTGCCGCGCCTGGCGCGACCACCTGCTCGCGCAGCCCGACCTGACGACGCAGCTGCTCGCCGCCGTCGACGCGTGGTGCGCTGCCGCGCGAGGCGGGAACGGCTAGAATGCGCGTTTACCCGCAGAGCCGCCCGCCGCCCCTCCCGCCGCCGTGCTCGCGCCCGCGGCGAGGTCACCCCTTCTGGCCGGCCGCCGCCCCACTCCACGTACAGACGCCATGAAACTCGCTCAGGAAATCCGCGCCGGCAACGTCATCATGCAGGGCAAGGACCCGATGGTCGTGCTGAAAACCGAATACAGCCGCGGCGGCCGCGGCGCCGCCACGGTGCGCATGAAGCTGAAGAACCTGCTCAACGGCGCCGGCAGCGAAGTCGTGTTCAAGGCCGACGACAAGATGGACCAGATCATCCTCGACAAGAAGGAGTGCACCTACTCCTACTTCGCCGACCCGATGTACGTCTTCATGGACGCGGACTACAACCAGTACGAGGTCGAGGCCGACAACATGGGCGACGCCATCCACTACCTCGAGGACGGCATGCCGGTGGAGGTCACGTTCTACGACGGCAAGGCGATCTCGGTCGAGCTGCCGACCACCGTCGTGCGCGAGATCGAGACCGAGCCCGCCGTCAAGGGCGACACCTCGGGCAAGGTGATGAAGCCCGCGCGCATCAAGGGCACCGGCTTCGAGATCGCCGTGCCGCTGTTCGTCGAGAGCGGCGACAGGATCGAGATCGACACCCGCACGCACGAGTACCGCAAGCGGGTCTGAGCGGCACCGCGGCGCATGCACGATGGGCACCTCGCGGTGCCCTTTCGCTTTGCGGACGCAGTGCGGCGCTATGCTCGGGCGACTGTGACCCGAACCTGCTGCCCCATGCCCGACCCGACGACCCATCGCCTCGCCGACACGGCCCGCACGCTCGTCCTCGACACCGAAGCGTACGAGCCATCGTGCGGCCGACTCGCGTCCGACCAGCCTCATCGCGGCAAGCCCCTCACCGGCTTCGCCCGGCCCGAGGCGTTCGACTGCGACGTCCACGACGTCGAGGGGCGGCGCCACCGGCCCGCCTGATCGCGCGGTGAGCTTCGACTTCGACGCCGCCGTCGCGGCGCCGTTTCGCATGCAGCCGGGGCTGCGCCGGCTCGCCCCCGGGGCGCGGCAGCTCACGCCGGCCAGGCCCGGTTCGCGCCACCAGCGCGAGAAGCTCGCCGTGTTCGGCGCCTTCGCCGGCCAGGCGCTGGTCGCCGAACCCGGCTTCGACGCCGCGCCGGCGCTGGCCGCACTGCTCGCGCAGGCGGCGCGCGAACACCCCGACCATCTGCGGTGGGACGGCGTGCGCGCCGAAGCGCTCGGGGTGGCCGTCGATGCCGCCGGCGCGGTGGTGCAGGCCGCACCGGGCCCGTTCGGCCGCGGCGACGAGGTGGCGCGCTGCCTGCACGCGCTGCCCGGAGCGTGGCGCCTGGCGGCGCTGGTGAGCCTCGCGTTCGAGGAGGACTTCGCCGTCGTCGACGCCACCCGCGGGACGATCCCTTGGCTCGCCGTCGCGCTGCCGTCGCACTGGGCGCCGCAGGCGAAGGTCGGGCGCCACTTCGCCGAGGTCCACGCGCCGGTGGCCGACATCGGGCGCGTCGTCGCCGCCGGCGCGCACCTGATGCGTCTGGTCACCGGCCCCGAGCGCTGGGAGCGGTTCGTCTGGACCGTGACGCCGCAGCCGCGCCTGCACGCGCACCCGGCGCGCGTCGACGGCTGGCCGGACGCGCTCGACGCGGCGACGGTCGCCGCGCAGGCCTGGTGGCGCACCGAGCGGCAGACGTTCGTCCCGCTGCCCGAGCGTTCGCAGGCGGTGTTCACGATCCACGTGCAGGTGCGCCCGCTCGCGCAGGCGATCGACACCGCCGCCCGCGCGGCCGCGGTGCACGACGCGATCGCGAGCATGAGCGACGCCGTGCTCGCCTACCGCGGCCTCACCCGCGCCCGCGGGCCGCTGCTGCAGTGGCTCGCGCAGCGGGCGCAACGCTGACCCGCGCGTGAAGACGACGCCGATCACGCCGGCGCGCATCGAGTTCGGCGCGGCCGGCGAGCCGCCGTTGGCGCGCGACTTCGGCGACGTCTACCACGCCCGCGCCGGCGCGCTCGAACAGGCGCACCACGTGTTCCTGGCCGGCAACGGCCTGCCCGGGCGCTGGCAGGGGCGCGCTCGGTTCGTCGTGCTCGAGACGGGCTTCGGGCTCGGGCACAACTTCCTCGCCACCTGGGCCGCCTGGCGCGACGACGCGCGCCGCTGCGAGCGGCTGTGGTTCGTCTCGATCGACAAGCACCCGCCGGCACGCGCCGACCTCGCGCGTGCGCACGCCGGTTCGCCCCTTCCGGCTCTCTCCGCCCGGCTCGTCGCCGCCTGGCCGCCGCTGACGCCCGACCTGCACACGCTCGCCTTCGACGGCGGCCGCGTGGTGCTGCGGCTGGCGTTCGGCGAGGCGGCGCAGTGGCTGCCGCAGCTCGTGCTCGACGCCGACGCGTTCTACCTCGACGGCTTCGCACCCGCCCGCAACCCGGCGATGTGGAGCGCCCCGCTGCTCAAGCAGCTCGCCGGCCGCGCCGCGCCGGGCGCCACCGCGGCGACGTGGAGCGTCGCGCGCGACGTGCGCGACGGCCTGGCCAGCGCCGGCTTCGTCGTCGAGCGCGCCCCGGGCTTCGGCGGCAAGCGCGAGATGACGGTGGCGCGCTTCGCCCCCCGCTTCGT
>CALIDR010000188.1 GCA_938022295.1 uncultured Burkholderiaceae bacterium | reverse complement strand
GAGGCGCCGAGCAACGCAGCGCCCGTGGCCGCGCGCGCGAGCGCGCTTCGTGATCGAACTCGGCGCCGTTGTTCGAGCGCAGTGAGCCGAAGGCGAGCGTAGCGAGTTCGGCGCCGGGCCACGGGTGCGAGTAGCGCAGGGCAGCCAGCGCGCAGCGCTGGCCGCCGAGGTGAAGCGCCGACGCCCGCGCGCACGGCGCTTTGCCGCGCCAACCTCGGCAGCCCACCCAAAGGGAACCGTCGATGTTCACGAAGGGCCGAAATCAACCGCTGAGTTGCAGCAGATCGGACGCAACGCCGTCCGAAACCACTGCGACGTTCAGCCGCCGAGCGTGAAGTAGAAGCGCGCGCCGCGGCCCACCTCGCCCTCGGCCCAGATCTGGCCGCCGTGGCGGGCGACGATGCGGCGCACCGACGCCAGACCGACACCGGTGCCAGGGAATTCGCTCGCGCCGTGCAGGCGCTGGAAGATGCCGAACAGACGGTCGGCGAAGCGCATGTCGAAGCCGGCGCCGTTGTCGCTGACGACGAAAGCGTCGCGGCCGTCGTGGCGCGTGCGCTGCAGCACGATGCGCCGCCGCTCGGTGCGCGCGCTGTACTTCCACGCGTTGCCGAGCAGATTCTCGAGCACGACGCGCAGCAGCGTCGGATCGCCCTGCACGACGAGGCCGGGCTCGATCGTGACGTCGGCCGGCGGCGCCGGGTACTGGCGGCGCAGGTCGTCGACGACGAAGCCGGCGAGCTGCGAGAGGTTCACCGGCTGGCGCGCCAGCGGCTGGTTCGACAGCCGCGCCAGCGCGAGCAGGGCGTCGATCATCTGCCCCATGCGCGCGCAGGCGCCGAGCACGCGGTCGAGGTGGTCGTTGCCGATGCGGTCGAGCTGGCGGCCGTAGTCCTCCTTCAGGATGCGCGTGAAGCCCTCGACGACCCGCAGCGGCGCGCGCAGGTCGTGCGAGACGGCGAAGCTGACCGACTGCTGCTCGGCCGCCGCGCCGTCGTCGGACGCCGCGACCGGCCATAGCGCGAGCAGCCGCGCCTCGCGGCCGCCGGCGTCGAAGGTGGCCAGTTGCAGCTGCCAGCGCCCCTGCTGGGCGGTGCCGCCGCCGGCTTCGAGGCCTTCGACGGCGCGCCGCAGGTCCGCGCCCAGCGCTGCGAGCAGCTCGGTCCAGGTGGCGGGTGCGGATTCGGTCAGCGCGGCGGCGGCCGGCGACGCGCGTTCGATGCGCCATTGCCCGCCGTCGCGCAGCGCGAGCCACGCCGGGCCGGGCAGCCGCGGCCACAGCGCCTCCACCACCGCGCGCTCGCGCTGCGCCGCGCGCGGGTCCAGCCGCGGCGCGAGGGTGCCGGCGTGGCCGGCGAAGCGGCCGTCGGCGTCGGCCAGCGGCACCGCGTGCAGCGTCCACAGCGCGGTGTCGTCGGCGGCGGCGCGCACCGGCAGGTCGGCGATCGGTCCCTGCGCTTCGAAGCGACGCCGCAGGTCGTCGTCTTCGGCGGCCGCAAGCCATTGCCACACCGGCGAGCCGACGGCCTGCGCGGCGCGCGGCGGGCAGGCCCCGCTGCCGACGACGGCGCGCACGACGTGCGCCGCGTCGCTGTGCCAACGGCACGCGACGACGAGCTGCTGCCACGCGAGGGCCTGCCGGCGCGCGTGGGCCAGCTCGCGCTCGCCGCGGCGGCGCATCCAGACGACCGTCGCCAGCACGGCCAGCGCGGCGACGATCAGCGCGACCGCGATCGCCGCCGGCCAGGGCATCGGCTCGGCCGTGGCCGCCAGGGCGGCGCCGGGCGACCACAGGCCCGCTCGCAGGGCACCCGCCGGCCGCGGCCGCAGCAGCGTCGGCCGCGGGCGCGGAGCCGTCGTCCGACCCCCGCGCGGGACGCCGCCTGCATGCATGGCTGGCATTCTATGCAGCCACCCGCGCCGCCCCGGCGGCACCGCGAGCACCGGCGGCGGGCGACGAAACGGCATCCGGGTGCGCAATCCGGCCCGCAGGCGCCCGCTTTTCCGGCGAACGTCCCGGCGGGTGACCGCTAACATCCGGGTTCTTGCAGCGGTCGGTTCACCGTTCATGCCCCAGCTCCCGATATCCCCGACCAGCGCGCCCGAGGGCGTGCCGGCGGATCTGCTGGCGGCGCTCGACGCCGGCAGCGTGCAGCGCCTGCGCGACCTCGACCCGAGCGGCACGCAGGGCCTGCTGCGCCGCGTGCTCGCCGCGTTCGCCGATTCGCTGCACCAGCACCTCGACGAACTCGGCGCCGCCCGCGCGGCCGGCGACGGGGCGGCGATCCGCCGCGTCTCGCACACGCTGAAGTCGTCGGCGGCCAGCGTCGGCGCGCTCGAGCTCGCGCGCACCTGCACCGAGATCGAAGGCGCGCTGCGCGAGCGGCCCACCGTGCTGCCCGAGGCGGCGGTCCTGGACGGGCTGGCGGCGCAGCTGCGGCGCCTGCTCGTGCTGGCCGGTCGCGCCGCGCCCGCCACGCCATGACCGACCAGCCGTCGATCGCGCCGGCCGACGACGGCGAGCCGTCGAAGGTGCTGCTCGTCGACGACGACGCGGTCAACCTGATGCTCACCGCCGCCGCGCTGCGCGAGCGCGGTTTCGTGATCAAGGAGGCCACCGGCGGCGAGCAGGCGCTGGCCACGCTCGGCCGCTGGACGCCCGACGTCATCGTGCTCGACGCGCTGATGCCGGGCATGGACGGTTTCCAGACCTGCGCCCGGCTGCGCACGCTGCCCGGCTTCGAGCACATGCCGGTGCTGATGCTCACCGGTCTCGACGACGAGGCGTCGATCACGCGCGCCTACCAGGTCGGCGCGACCGACTTCTTCGTCAAGAGCAACCAGTGGAGCCTGCTCGCCGGGCGGCTGCGCTACCTGCTGCGCTCGTCGCGCATGCGCCTGGAGCTCGAGCGAAGCCGCGCGCGGCTCGGGCGCGCGCAGGACCTGGCGCGCATGGGCAGCTTCGACTGGCGCCGCGGCGCCGAGGGCGGCAGCGGCACGCTGCTGATGTCTACCGAGGCGCTGCGCGTGTTCGGCCGCGGGCCTGGCGAGCGGCTCGGCCTGCACGCGCTGCTGCGCCTGGTGCCCGGTGAGGACCGGCGCAACCTGATCCGCCTGCTGCGCGGCGTGCTCGCGCACAGCTCGGTGCTCGCCACCGACGTGCCGGTCGTGCTCGCCGGCGGCCGCCAGCGCATCGTGCACGTCGAGGCCGAGCCGGAGTACAACGAGTACGGCCAGAGCATCGGCTACACCGGCATCGTGCAGGACGTGACCGACCGCCGCGCGGCCGAGGACCACATCCGGCGGCTCGCCAACTTCGACCCGCTCACGGGCCTGCCCAACCGTCACCAGCTGATCTGGCGCACCGAGCGCGCGCTGCAGCACGCGCGCCGCATGGGCCACATGGCGGCGCTGCTGCTGATCGACCTGGACCGCTTCAAGAACATCAACGACACGCTCGGCCACACCGCGGGCGACGACCTGCTGGTCGAGGTCGCGCGCCGGCTGCGTGGCTGCGTGCGCCACAGCGACCAGGTGATGGAGGGCGCGGTCGAGGCCGTCGGCCCGGCCTGGCACCGCAAGCTCGAGGCGGTGGGGCGCCTGGGCGGCGACGAGTTCGTCGCCCTGCTGCCCGAGGTGATCGACGAGCGCGACGCCGAACGCGTCGCGCAGCGCGTGCTCGACGCGATGCGCGAGCCGATCTTCGTCGGCGGCGGCGAGTGGGTCGTGACGGCCAGCATCGGCATCGCGATCTACCCGCGCGACGGCCTGACGGTGGCCGACCTGATGCGCAACGCCGACGTCGCGATGTACGCCGTCAAGGACCAGGGCAAGAACGCGGCGGCGATGTTCAGCCCGCTGCTGATGGGCCGCGGGCGCGAGCGCCTGGAGCTCGAGAGCGCGCTGCACAAGGCGCTCGAGCGCGACGAGCTGGTGCTGCACTTCCAGCCCAAGGTCGACGTGCGGCTGGCGCGCGTGGTCGGCGTCGAGGCGCTGATGCGCTGGCAGCGCGGCGGCACGCTGGTGCCGCCGGCGGACTTCATTCCCCTGGCCGAGGAGACGGGCCTGATCGTGCCGATGTCGGAGTGGCTGCTGCGCGAGGCGGCGCGCCAGTCGCGGGCGTGGGAGGTCAGCCTCGGCCAGACGCTGACGATCGCGGTCAACATGCCGATCCGCATCTTCGAGCGCAGCGACCTCGTCGAGCAGATCCAGGCGGCGGTGGGCGCCTACGGCATCGCGCCGTCGTCGCTGCTGCTCGAGATCACCGAGAACAACCTGATGAAGAACCTGCAGGACGTGATGCCGTCGCTGCACCGCCTCAACGAGATCGGCGTCGAGGTCTCGGTCGACGACTTCGGCACCGGCTATTCGTCGCTCGCCTACCTCGGCACGCTGCCGATCTCGGAGGTCAAGATCGACAAGGCGTTCGTGCGCGACCTCGGCATCACGCCCAAGGGCTCGGCGGTGATCAGCGCGATCATCGCGCTGGCGCGCTCGCTCGGCCTGCGCGTGATCGCCGAGGGCGTCGAGTCGCTGCGCCAGCTCGACGAGCTGCACCGCCTGGGCTGCGCGCTGATGCAGGGCTACCAGTTCAGCCGCCCGCTGCCGGCCGACCAGCTCGAGGCGTGGCTGCGCACGTCGGTGCTGCCGCGCCGCGTGCCGCTGCTCGGGCCGGCCACCGACCCCGACGCCGGCGAGGCGCCGCGCCTGGCCGCCGGCCGCCAGGGCTGAACGCGTGACGGCCGACGCTTCGCCGGCCGCGGTCGCGAAGGCGGCGCTGCGCCGGCTCGCGCAGCAGCGCCTCGAACCCACCCCCGACCAGTACGCGCGCGCCTGGGCCGACGAGGGCGGCGCCCCGGTGGCCTGGGTGCCCGAACGCGTGCGCCCGCTCGTCGAGCGCCTGCTGCAGCGCGGGTGCGACGACCCGGCGCGGCGCGCGCAGCTCGTCGCGAGCCTGGTGCACGGCCGCTGGGACGAGCTGCAGCGCCAGCTCGACGGCGGCGTGGCCGACACCGCGGCGCCGGCCTGGGCGGCGCGGATCGAGCGCGTCGCGCGCGGCGTCGATCGCGGCGGCCGCCACTGGACGGTGGCGCGGCGCAAGGACAGCCTGCAGCGCGTGCTCGACGGCAGCCGCCACGACGCGGCGCGCCTGCAGCAGCGGCTCGCGCAGCTGCTGGCGAGCTGGGAACAGGACGCCGCGGGCGACGTCGTCGAGATCGCCGACGAGGCACCGGCGGACGGCCTGCCGCCTGCGACCGCCGCCGCGGCACAGGCGGCCGCCACCGCGCCGGCCGTCGTGCCGGAAGCGGCGGTCGAGGTGGCCGGCGCGCCGTCGGCGTGGGTGCCGGTGACGGACCACCTCGGCCGCACGCTGCGCCACGCGCTGCCGGGCGGCGACGCCCGGGCGGCGGCGCTCGCCGACGAGCTCGCGCGGCTGGCCGAGCGCGTCGCGCGCGAAGGCGCGACGCCGGCCATCGCCGCCGAGATCGGCGCGGTGTGCGAGCGCGCGCGGCGCTGGTTCGCGCACCGCCACCAGCTCGTCGACGAACTCGCCGTGCTGTGCCGGGAGCTGACGGCAGGCCTCGGCGACCTCGCCGAGGACGCGAGCTGGGCGCAGGGCCAGATGCAGGCGCTGCAGGCGCGGTTCGACGCCGGACTGAGCGTGCGCGGGCTGAAGGCCGCCGGTGAACTGCTCGCGCACACACGGGCGCAGCAGCAGCGCCTGCGCGCCGAGCGCGACGACGCGCGCGACGCGCTGCGCCGCCTCGTCGCGAGCCTGATCGCGCAGCTCGGCGAGCTCGACGCCGCCACCGGCCGCTACGGCGAGCGGCTCGGCGCCTACGAGGAGGCGATCACGCAGGCGGCGTCGGTCGACGCGCTGACCGACGTCGTGCAGCGCATGCTCGAGGACAACCGCGCCGTGCGCACCGACGTGCAGGCCACGCGCGAGCGCCTGGCCGCCGAGCACGCGCGCGCGGCCGAGCTCGAGTCGCGCGTGCGCGCGCTCGAGACCGAGCTGCGCCGCCTGTCCGACGAGGTTTCGACCGACGCCCTGACCCAGGTCGCCAACCGGCGCGGGCTGATGCAGGTCTTCGACGCCGAGCGCTCGCGCATCGAGCGCGCCGCGCAGCCGGCGCCGCTGGCGATCGGGCTGCTCGACATCGACAACTTCAAGAAGCTCAACGACACCCTCGGCCACGCCGCCGGCGACCAGGCGCTGAAGTCGCTCGCCGCGCGCGTGGGCGAACTGCTGCGCCCGGCCGACACGATCGGCCGCTGGGGCGGCGAGGAGTTCGTCGTGCTGCTGCCGGGCACGCCGGTCGAAGAGGGGCAGCAGGTGCTGACGCGGCTGCAGCGCGCGCTCACCGCGAGCCTGTTCATGCACGAGGGGCGGGAAGTCTTCGTCACGTTCTCCGCCGGCGTCACCCAGTGGCGCGACGGCGAGCCGATCGACGCCGCGCTCGAGCGCGCCGACGAGGCGCTCTACGAGGCCAAGCGCGCCGGCAAGAACCGCACCTGCGTCGCCTGAGGGCCCAGCCCGCCGTCAGACCGGCTGCACGGCCAGCCGTCCGCCCTGCGCCTGCAGCGTGCGGGCCAGCAGCGACGCGAGCGCGTAGACGGCCTCGACCGTCGGCGTCGGCGTCTCGGTGATGCGACCCAGTTCGATCACGGCGCCCACCAGCGCCTCGAGCTCGAGCGCACGGCCGGCCTCGACGTCCTGCAGCATCGACGTCTTGTGCGCGCCCACCGCCTCGGCGCCGGCGATGCGCTTGTCGAGGCTGATCTTGAACTCGACGCCGAGCCTCTCGCCCACCGCCTGCGCCTCGCGCATCATGCGCGCGGCGAGCTCGCGCGTCGGCGCGAAGCGGCAGATGTCCTCGAGCGTGGCGTGCGTGAGCGCGCTGATCGGGTTGAAGCTCAGGTTGCCCCACAGCTTGACCCAGATCTCGCCGCGGATGTCCTTGCTCACCGGCGCCTTGAAGCCGGCCTTCATCATCGCCTGGCTGAGGCGCTCGACGCGCTCGCTGCGCGTGCCGTCGGGCTCGCCGAGCGTGAAGCGGTTGCCCTCGATCACCTTGACGACGCCGGGCGCGACGAGTTCGGCCGCCGGGTAGACGACGCTGCCGATCACGCGCTCGGGCGCGATGTGGGCGTCGATCACGCCGCCGGGGTCGACGCTGTCGAGCTTGCGGCCCTCGTAGGGGCCGCCGAGCTTGTGGAAGTACCACCACGGCACGCCGTTGATCATCGTGACGACCATCGTCTGCGGGCCGAACAGGGCCGTGAGGTCGGGCAGCAGGTCGCGCACCTGGTGCGCCTTCACGGTCAGCAGCACCGCGTCCTGCACGCCGGCGTCGGCGTAGCGCTCGACGGCGCGCACGTGGGCCGCGTGCTCCTCGCGGCCGTCCTCGAGGATCAGCCGGAAGCCGTGGGCGTTGATCGCCTCCAGGTTCTTGCGGCGGGCGATGAACGTGACGTCCTCGCCCGAGAGCGCCAGCTTCGCCCCGAGATAGCCGCCGATCGCGCCGGCGCCGACCACTGCAATCTTCATCGTTCCTCCAGACCCGCGCTGCGTCCGGCAGGGCGGTTTTCGTGTCGTCGGTTCAGCCCGGCAGGCGGCCGTCGGCCACCATCTCGCGCCGGCGCTGCCAGTCCTTCGCCGCGCCCCACAACGGCCACAGCAGCAGCGCGATCGACAGCGCCATGATGCTGCCGACCAGCCCGTTGGCGAAGAAGATCGAAAGCGACCCCTGGCTCAGCAGCATCGCCTGGCGGAAGCTGCTCTCGGCCATGTCGCCGAGCACCAGCGCCAGCACCAGCGGCGCGAGCGGGTACTTCAGCTTCTTGAACAGGTAGCCGAGCACGCCGAAGGCGAGCATCATCCAGACGTCGAACATCGCATTGTTGACCGTGTAGGCGCCGATCGCGCAGACGACGATGATCACCGGCCCGATGATCGTGAACGGGATGCGCAGGATGCCGGCCCACCACGGCACCGTCGTCAGCACGACGATCAGGCCGGCCAGGTTGGCGAGGTACATGCTCGCGATCAGCCCCCAGACGAAATCCTTCTGCTCGACGAACAGCATCGGGCCGGGCTGCAGGCCCCAGATCAGCAGCCCGCCGAGCAGCACCGCGGCGGTGGGCGAACCGGGGATGCCCAGCGTGAGCATCGGTAGCAGCGCCGCGGTGCCGGCGGCGTTGTTGGCGGTCTCGGGCGCGAGCACGCCCTCGATCTCGCCCTTGCCGAAGTTCTGCGGCCGCTTGCTGCCGCGCCGCGCCAGGCCGTAGCTCATGAAGCTCGCCGGCGTCGCGCCGCCCGGGGTGATGCCCATCCAGCAGCCGACCACCGCCGAGCGGACGAAGCTCTTCCAGTACTGGAACATCTCGCCCCAGGTGCGCAGCACGACGCTAAGCGAGATCTTCGCGCTCTTGCCGCGGAAGGCGAGGCCCTCTTCCATCGTCTGCAGGATCTCGCCGATGCCGAACAGGCCGATCACCGCGACCAGGAAGCTGAAGCCCTTGAGCAGCTGCGGCTGCTCGAACGTCATGCGCAGCTGGCCGGTGACGGTGTCCATGCCCACCGCGGCGAGCGAGAAGCCGAGCATCATCGCCGCCAGCGTCTTCGCCGGCGGCTCCTTGCTCAGGCCGACGAAGCTGCAGAAGGTGAGCATCTGCACGGCGAAGAACTCCGCCGGGCCGAACTTCAGCGCGAACCTGGCGAGCACCGGCGCGAGGAACGTGATCACCAGCACCGCCGCGAGCGCGCCGACGAAGCTCGCGGTGAACGCCGCCGTCAGCGCCTGCGCGGCCTTGCCCTGCTGCGCCATCGGGTAGCCGTCGAACGTGGTGGCCACGCTCCACGGCTCGCCGGGGATGTTGAACAGGATCGACGTGATCGCTCCGCCGAACAGCGCGCCCCAGTAGATGCAGCTGAGCAGGATGATCGCCGACGTCGGGTTCATCGAGAACGTCAGCGGCAGCAGGATCGCCACGCCGTTGGCGCCGCCGAGTCCCGGCAGCACGCCGATCAGCACGCCGAGCGTGATGCCGACGAACATGAAGACCACGTTCATCGGCGTCAGCGCGACGCTGAAGCCCTGCATCAGGGCGGCGATCTCTTCCATGGCGGCGGGTGCGGGCTACAGGCCCAGCAGCGCTTCGAGCGGACCCTTGGGCAGCGACACCAGGAACCAGCGTTCGAACACGACGAAGAAGAACAGCGGCACGCCGAGCGCCACCGCGCCGGCGAGCAGCCAGCGGTAGCGGCCGTGGCGGACCATGAAGTAGGCGATCAGCGCGAACGACGAGACGTAGATCCCGAGCCACTGCACGCCGGCGACGAACACCGCCATCGGCCACGTGATGGACCACACGCTCGCCAGCTGCGCGCGCCTGGCGAACGTCGGGTCGGCGCGCCGCCACGCCAGCACCTGGCGCACGAAGACCCAGCCGCTGGCGGCCAGCAGCAGGCAGCCGATGTAGAAGGGGAAGTAGCCCGAGCGTGGGCCGTCGAACTCGTCCCAGCCGGTACCCACGCGCCGGGAGTCGACGATCACGATCACCGCCGCGGCCATCAGCAGGCCGGCCACGGCGAGCTCGAACCAGCGCGTGCCGACGGCGGGGCCGCCGCCGGCGTCGTCGTCGTGTTCGCTCATCGCGGCGGGGACGCGGCGGACCTGGCCTGCAAGCCCGGCGTCACTGCGCCAGGAACCCGGCTTCGCGCATCAGCACGCGGTGCATCTGCTCGTTCTTCGCGACCCAGTCGAAGTAAGCCTGGCCGGACATCGCCGTCTGGTTGAAGGCGCCCTTCTCCATGAACTCCTTCCACTCCGGCAGTGCGCGCACCTTCTCGAACAGGTCGACGTAGAACTTCACCTGGTCCGGTGTCGCGCCGGGGGTCATGAAGATGCCGCGCAGCATCTGGTACTCGACCGGCAGCCCGGCGCTCGTGCAGGTCGGGATGTCGGCCCACGCCATCGTCGCGGTGACCTTGGCCTTGTAAGGCATCGGCTGCGCGTCCATCACGCACAGCGGGCGCAGCGCGCCGGCGCGCCAGTGGCTCTCGGCCTCGATGGGGTTGTTGACGGTGCTGTCGACGTGCTTGCCGACGAGCTGCACCGCGACGTCGCCGCCGCCGCGGAACGGCACGTAGGTCATCTTCTTGCCGGCGGCCTTCTCGATCATCACGGTGATGATGTGGTCCTCCTGGCGGCTGCCGGTGCCGGCCATCTTCAGCGCGCGGTCCGGGCCGTTCTTGACCGCGTCGAGGAAGTCCTTGGCCGTCTTGTACGGCGAGTCGGCGTGGACCCAGAGCACGAACTGGTCCAGCGCCAGCATCGACACCGGCGTCAGGTCGCGCCAGTTGAACGGCGTCCCGGTGGCCAGCGGCGTCGTGAACAGGTTCGACAGCGTGATGATGATCTTGTGGGGGTTGCCCTTGTCGTTCTTGACGTCGAGGAAGCCCTCGGCGCCGGCGCCGCCGGACTTGTTGACGACGACGATCGGCTGCTTCATCAGGTTGTGCTTGGTCACCACCCCCTGGACGAAGCGCGCCATCTGGTCTGCGCCGCCGCCGGTGCCGGCCGGCACGATGAACTCGACCGGCTTGGTCGGCTCCCAAGCCATCGCAGCGGTGGAAAGCGCCAGCGCGGCGGCGGCGATCAGCGGGCGGATCATGGCGTCTCCTGGCCTGTCGTGGACAAGCCTTGGACTGTAGGAGCGCCGCCACGCCGCGGCAACTTAGAGTTTCTGCGCGGCGAGACTAAGTCAGAGCTTATTTCTAGGGGCTTACCCTGAAAGCCCGAGTTTGGCTGCGAGGCCGATGCGCTGCAGCTTGCCGGTGGCGCCCTTCGGGATCTCGTCCATGAACAGGATCTTCTTCGGCACCTTGAAGTCGGCTGCGCGGGCGGAGACGAACTGCTGCAGGTCGCGTTCGGTGGCGCTCGCGCCCTCGCGCAGCACGACGACGGCGGCGACTTCCTCGCCGAGCTTGGCGTGCGGCATGCCGAAGGTGACGACCTGCGCGACCGCGGGGTGGTCCATCAGGATCTCGTCGACCTCGCGCGGGCTGACCTTCTCGCCGCCGCGGTTGATGATCTCCTTCAGCCGCCCGGTGATGCTGAGGTAGCCGTCGGCGTCCATCACGCCCTGGTCGCCGGTGCGGAACCACCCGTCCCGGAACGCCTCGGCGTTGGCCTTCGGGTTGTTCTCGTAGCCGGCCGTCACGTTGGGGCCGCGGATCACGATCTCGCCGGTGGCGCCGCGCGGCAGCAGCGTGCCGTCCTCGCCCATGATCGCAATCTCGGGGCCGGCGGCCACGCCCACCGTGCCGGGCTTGCGCACGCCCGGCGGCAGCGGGTTGCTCGCCATCTGGTGCGTCGCCTCGGTCATGCCGTAGCTCTCGATCAGCGGGCAGCCGAAGACGCGCTCGATCTCGGCGATGACCTGCGGCGGGATCGAGCTCGAGCTCGAGCGGATGAAGCGCAGCGGGTGGCGCGCGATCACGTCGCGGTTCTTGTCGGCGCGCGACAGGATCGCCTGGTGCATCGTCGGCACCGCGGTGTACCAGGTGGGCCTGGCCTCGTCCATCCAGGCGAAGAACTTCAGCGCGTTGAAGCCCGGGGTGCAGAAGACCGACGAGCTGGCCGCGAGCGGCGCCAGCACGCCGGCGATCAGCCCGTGGATGTGGAACAGCGGCATGATGTTCAGCCCGCGGTCGGCCGGCGTGAACTGCAGCGTGCGCGCGATGTGCTGCGCCGAGGCGGCGAGGTTCTGCTGCGACAGCGGCACGATCTTCGGCCGCGACGTCGTGCCCGAGGTGTGCAGCAGCATCGAGACGTCGCCGGACTGCGCCGGCCCGGGCTGCGCCGCGGCCGCGCCGCTCCAGGGCTCGCGAGGCTCGAGCGTGAACGCGCCGGCGGGGTCGTCGGCACCGGCGACGAGGTCGAGCACGCGCACGCCGTGCCTGAGCGCGACCTCTACCGCCGGCGACGTGCTGCCGCGCTCGACGATCAGCGCCTTGGCGCCGAGGTCGGACAGGTAGAAGTCGAATTCGTCGGCGCGGTACGCCGGGTTCAGCGGCGCGCTCGTCACCGCGCACGCGCAGGCGACGAAGCAGGTCGCCATCTCCGGGCCGTTGGGCAGCACGATCGCGACCCGGTCGCCGCGGCCGAGGCCGAGCGTGTTCAGGCGCTGCGTCGTCGCCCCGATCAGGCGGCGCAGCTCGCCATGCGTCAGCGCGCGGCGCGCGGGAGCGCCGATCGCCGCGTCGGCGTCGCCGCCGCGGGCGAGCAGGGCGGTCAGGGTCGTTTCCATGGGTCTCCTCGGCAGACGGAAAGAAGTGATGTCGGTGGCGGAAGCGGCGAGATTCGAACTCGCGAACGGTTGCCCGTTGCCGGTTTTCAAGACCGGTGCCTTCAACCACTCGGCCACGCTTCCACAGTGCGCGCGCACTGTAGCGCCGGTTTTGCCTGCACTCACATCGCTTCGCGATATGAGTTGCGGCGCAGCGCTGCGAGCTGAGCAAGACCGGTGCCTTCAACCACTCGGCCACGCTTCCGAAGCGGCGGATTGTCGGTCAGGTGCCGCCGGCGCACGCTGCGGCGAGAGCACACCGGCGCGCGCATGCGGGCTCAGCCGGGCACGGCCGCCCGCGGGCAGGGCACCTGCACGATCTCGCGCCGCCCGCCGTCCACGCGCACCGCCGTCAGCCGCCCGCCCCAGACGCAGCCGGTGTCGAGGGCGAGCAGGTCGGGGCGGTCGACGAGGCCGAGCGTGCTCCAGTGGCCAAACGCGATCGGCGTGCCGGCGCTGCGGCGCCCCGGGGCGTCGAACCACGGCACGAGGCCGGGCGGCGCCGCGGCCGCGCCCTCCTTGACCTTGAAGTCCAGCGTGCCGTCGCGGTCGACGAAGCGGATGCGCGTGAGCACGTTGATCACGAAGCGCCAGCGGTCGGCGCCCTCCAGGTCGTCGCGCCAGCGCGCCGGCTCGTTGCCGTACATCACCTGCAGGAACGCGCCGAGCCGCGGGCCCCGCAGCATCGCCTCGACCTCGGCGGCCAGCGCGAGCGTCTGCGCGGCGTCCCACGCCGGCGCGACGCCGGCGTGCACCAGCAGCCAGCCGTGCGCGGTGGCCGCCAGCGGCAGGCGGCGCACGTGGTCGATCCAGGCGTCGCGGTCGGGGGCGTCGAGGATCTCGTGCAGCGTGTCGGTGCGGTGCTCGCGGCGCACGCCGTGGGCGACCGCGAGCAGGTGCAGGTCGTGGTTGCCGAGCAGCGCCGTGGC
Organism: uncultured Burkholderiaceae bacterium; assembly: GCA_938022295.1. Classification (GTDB taxonomy): domain Bacteria; phylum Pseudomonadota; class Gammaproteobacteria; order Burkholderiales; family Burkholderiaceae_C; genus Calidifontimicrobium. The sequence continues at coordinate 2,708 of CALIDR010000188.1, read as the reverse complement.
GGCGTCGCCGAGCGCGCGCAGCCGGCGCAGCACCGCCAGCGACTGCGGGCCGCGGTTGACGAGGTCGCCGAGCACGTGCAGGCGGTCGCGCGACGGGCTGAAGCCGATCTCGGCGAGCAGGCGCGCGAACGCGTCGTCGCAGCCCTGCAGGTCGCCGATCAGGTAGTGCATCGGGCCATTGTGCCGCCGCGGTCGGCGCGCCCCGCGGTGGGGCTCTGCTACCCTCGGCGCGTGTGCGATCGCACCCGGCCGCCGGCGCCGGGGTCCTGATGGACACGGCGTTACTGGTCTTCCTGATCCTCCTCAACGGCGCGTTCGCGATGGCCGAGATGGGCCTGACGGCGGCGCGCAAGGCGCGGCTGCAGGTGATGGTGGAGACCGGCGACGGCGGCGCGCGCGCGGCGATGCTGCTGCACGACGACCCCACGCGCTGGCTGTCGACGGTGCAGATCGGCATCACGTCGATCGGCCTGCTCAACGGCATCGTCGGCGAGGCGGCATTCGCCCAGCCGCTGGCGGCGTGGCTGCGCGAGGTGACGGCGCTGCCCGAGAACGTCGCGCAGTGGCTGGCCACCGGCCTCGTCGTCGTGCTGATCACGTACGCCACGATCGTCTTCGGCGAGCTGGTGCCCAAGCGGCTGGGCCAGATGTACCCGGAGGCGGTGGCGCGCATCGTCGCGCGGCCGATGCTGTGGATCTCGACCGCCACCAAGCCCTTCGTCGCGTTGCTGTCCGCGTCGACACTGGCGGTGCTGCGCCTGCTGGGCATCCGCTCGGGCGCGCCCGGGGCGAGCGTGACGGAGGAGGAGATCGCCGCCCAGCTCGAGGAGGGGCTCGACGCCGGCGTGATCGAGGCGCAGGAGCACCAGATGGTGCGCAACGTGTTCCGCCTCGACGAACGGCAGATCGGCTCGATGATGATCCCGCGTGCCGAGATCGACTGGATCGACGCCGAAGCGGGCCCCGACGAGGTGCGCCGCGTGCTCGACGAAGCCGAGCACTCGCGCTATCCCGTGTGCCGCGGGGGGTTGGACGATGTCGTCGGCGTCGTCTCGGCGCAGCGGCTGCTGCAGCAGCTCGTGCACGGGCGGCCGCTGTCGCTCGACGAGGGGCTCAAGCCGCCGGTGTTCGTGCCCGAGACGCTGTCGGGCATGGAGCTGCTCGAGCACTTCAAGGCCTCGGGCGCCGAGCTGGTGTTCGTCGTCGACGAGTACGGCTCGGTGCAGGGCATCATCACGGTGCGCGACGTGCTGGAGGCGATCACCGGCGAGTTCACGCCCGCCGAAGGCGACGAGCAGGCATGGGCGGTGCAGCGCGAGGATGGCAGCTGGCTGCTCGACGGCCTGATCCCGGTGCCCGAGCTGAAGGACCGCCTGCAGCTGCGCGAGCTGCCCGACGAGGCGCGCGGGCGCTACAACACGCTGGCCGGCATGATCATGCTGCTGCTCGGAAGGCTGCCGACCGTGACCGACTGCGTGGAATGGCATGGCTGGCGGTTCGAGGTCGTCGACATGGACGGCAAGCGAGTGGATAAAGTGCTGGTCAGCCCGCTGCCCCCTGCCGGAGAACCCACGTGATCAACAAGTCGCTGCACCGCCAGCCCGTCCCGCTCGACCGCGTCGTCCACCGCCACCTGAAGATGCGCGACGTGGGGCCCGACTGGTCGGTCGCCGCCGGCCTGAACGCCTACTTCTGCAACGCCGTCGAGTTCGCCGAGCTGTGCAAGGAGTTCCCGATCGTGTTCGTGCGCGCCGGCAACGACCCGGCGACGAACAAGCCGCTGGCCGCGCCGATGGCCGTCTTCGGCCTCGCGCAGGGCGAGAACCTGTTCGTCGACGGCGTGCGCTGGGACGCCGACATGATGCCCGCGCAGCTGCGCGTGTACCCCTTCGCGACCTCGCGCATCGACGAGCAGCGCCACGCCTTGATGATCGACGCCGCCTGGCCCGGCTTCTCGGAGACCGAGGGCACGCCGCTGTTCGAGGAGGACGGGCAGCCCAGCGCCCGCCTGAAGGAGATCCAGGAAGGCATGGACCGGCTCGAGCAGGAGACGCAGCGCACGCGTGCGATGTGCGACCGCCTACTCGACCTCGACCTGCTGCGCGACATGCGCTTCGACGCCACGCTGCCGGACGGCAAGAAGCTCACCGTCGAGGGCTTCCTCGCCGTCGACGAGAAGCGCCTGGCCGCCTTGCCTGAGGCGACGCTGCTCGAGATGCACCGCAACGGGCTGCTGGCGCTGATCGTGATGCACCAGATCTCGCTGTCCAACATGCGCCGCCTCGTCGAACGGCGCCGGCGGCGGCAGGCGGCCTGAGCGTCTCCCTGACCGCCCGACTTTGGCACGACGGCGCAGGGGCGGTGTTCCCTCGCGGCCCTTCGTGAACAGCGACGGTTCCCTTTGGGCGGCCTGCCGAGGTTGGCGCGGCAAAGCGCCGTGCGCGCCACCCTCGGTTGCTCTCGCGCCAGGCGGCACCCGCTGCGGGCGAACTGTGTGGCGGCGAGCAGCGCAGGTCCGGGGTCGGCGCGCGTGAGCGCGCTTCGTGATCGAACTCGGCGCCGTTGTTCGAGCGCAGTGAGCCGAAGGCGAACGTAGCGAGTTCGGCGCCGGGCCACGGGCGCGAGTAGCGCAGGGCAGCCAGCGCGCAGCGCTGGCCGCCGAGGTGAAGCGCCGCCGCCCGCGCGCACGGCGCTTTGCCGCGCCAACC
>CALIDR010000187.1 GCA_938022295.1 uncultured Burkholderiaceae bacterium | reverse complement strand
AGAACGCCTTCGACGAGCTGAAGAACCAGTGGGGGCTGGGCGGCTTCACCACGCAGGATCTGAACCGCTGCCAGACCGTGGCGCGGGCCTGCGCACTCGTCTACAACTGGTGGAGCTGGTACTGCCGAGCCGCGCACCCCCAAGGCAGGCTCGAAGCCATCACCAGCCGCGCGCTGCTGCTGGCCGCGGTGGGTAAGGCGGCCAGCCACGCCAACCAGACCACGCTGTACCTGACGCCGCTGCACGGCAGGGCCGATGTGCTCAAACGGCTGATCGCCAACATCGGCGCAGCCTTGCGGCACGTTCGGTCAGCTGCGGAGCAGTTCAAGGACCTCGACCGCTGGGGCTGCCTGCTGCGCTATGTGTGCGACCGTATCGCCCCGATCATCGGTCCGCCAAAACCGGCGACAGGACTGCCGGCGGCGGGATAACTGCCGGATTTAGGTTCAGCGCATCGGCAGCAGCAGCTTCGCGATGCCGCGCGCCGAGACGAGACGCCCGGGGTCGGCCGTCTCGTCGAGCACGCCGGCCATGCGCTGCACGAGCCACGGGCTGCGCCGCGCGCGCCAGATCACCAGGTCGGCGAGCCACGGGTGCGCGTTGACGCGGTTGGCGCGCTCGTAGGTGTCGAAGCGCGGCTTGAGGGCGGCGAGGCTCGACTCGTAGGCGGCCTGCACCGCGGCGTCGCCGAGCCGCTCGCGGTGCCCGCGCGACAGCGCCTGCGCGGCCAGCAGCCCGGTCTCCATCGCCTTGCCGATGCCCTCGCCGGTGAAGGCGTAGGTGCTGCCCGCGGCCTCGCCGGTCACGAGCAGGCCGGGGCGGCCGAACGCGGCGCCTTCGAGCGAGCAGCGCAGCGGCGCGCCCTTCGGCTCGCCGAGGCGCACGCCGTCGCGGATCAGCTCGCCCGCCGGCGCGTAGACGTCGGCGAAGGCGGCGAACATCTCGTGCAGGTTGACGTCGGCCATCGTCGCGCGGCCGTCGGCGCCGGTCGCGTGGCTGTGCGCGAGGCCGACCCCGACGTTGAACACGCCGTCGCCGCACGGAAAGATCCAGCCGTAGCCGCGGCGCAGGCGCCGGTGCCACACGACTTCGAGCGCGCGGATGCGGACGGCGAGCCCCTCGTGCCGCACGTAGCCGCGCAGCGCCACCGCGCTCGGCGCGCGGCGGCGGCACACGCCGGCGGCGATCATCGCCTGCGGCACCGCGCCGGTGGCCAGCACGACCCAGCGCGCGCCCGCCTCGACCTCGCGCGTGCCCGAACGCAGCCGCGCGCCGACGACGCGCCCGCCGTCTTCGAGCGGGGCGACGAAGCGCCAGGGGGTGGCGAGCGTCGCGCCGGCGCGCACCGCGCTACGGCACAGGATGTCGTCCAGCCGCCGCCGCGGCAGCACCGCGAGCGTGCCCGGCACGTCGATGCGCCCGCCGCGCGGCCCGACGCAGCCGACGTGGCTCGCGCGCTGCGCCTGCGCCATCACCTCGTCGTGCACGCCCAGGCGCCGCAGCGCGGCGTGGGCATCGGGAATCAGCCCGTCGCCGCAGACCTTGTCGCGCGGGAACCGGTGCTGGTCGGCGAGCACGACGTCGAGCCCCGCTTCGGCCAGCGCCTGCGCGCAGGCGCTGCCGGCCGGTCCGGCGCCGATCACGAGCACGTCGCAGCGCGCGGGAGGTCGGTCGTCGGACATCGTGGGGCCGATTCTAGGAAGCGGCAAGCCGGGACTCGGCGGCGCACTTGACCGATGTCAACGCCACGCGGGCCGCGACCTGCGACCATGTGGGTCCTGTACGACCAGACGCCAGCGGAGACCGCCGATGAACGCCCCCCTGACCGCCGGGCAGCGCGCCGAGCTCGAAGCCGCGCTCGTCGCGCGCCGCCGCGGCCTCGAGAAGCAGCTCGCCGACCACCTGTACGGCAAGACGCGTGTCGAGCGTGCGCACGAAGTGGCGCAGCAGGACGGCGACGACCCGCCGCAGCGGCTGCCCGAGCGCGACATCGCCGCCGCGCTGACGAACTTCGAGCGCGCCGAGCTCGACGCCGTCGTCGCCGCGCTGCAGCGCCTCGAACGCGGCGAGTACGGCATCTGCGCCGACTGCGGCGTCGACATCCCGTTCGAGCGCCTGCGCGCCGAGCCGTGGGCGCTGCGCTGCATCGACTGCGAGAGCGCGCGCGAGCGCGAGGCGCTGCGCCGCGGCGGCTGATCCGCCGGCACGATTCCCCACCCCCGGAGCACTCCCCGATGGCCCTCTTCCACGCCGTGGTCCGCGTCGACCACCACAGCGCGCAGATCTTGCAGTTCGACCCCGACCACGTCGAGTCGCAGAAGCTCAAGGCGCACAGCCACCCGACGCGCCGGCACGGCAGCGCCGTGCGCAGCGAGCACGAGTTCTTCGCCGAGGTCTGCGCCGCCCTCGAGGGCATCGCCGAGGTGCTCGTCGTCGGCTCCAAGACGGCGCTGGCCGACTTCCGCCACTACGTCGAGAAGCACCGCCCGCAGACGGCGCGCCACATCGTCGGCTACGAGACGGTCGACCACCCGAGCGACGGCCAGCTCGTCGCGCTGGCGCGGCGCTACTTCCTGAAGTACGACCGCATGGCCGGCACCCCGACGCCGACCTGACCGCCGTCCCGGCGCCCCCGCGCGCCGGGGCGCGCCGCCGTTGAACGCCCTCGACCCGGTCGCGCTGTTCGGCCCGCTGCTCGGCGGCGTGGGCCTGTTCCTGCTCGGCATGGGCCTGATGACCGACGGCCTGAAGCTCGCCGCCGGGCCTGCGCTCGAGCACATCCTCGCGCGCTCGACGCGCACCCGCCTGCACGGGCTGGCGTCGGGGGCGCTGATCACGGCGGCGGTGCAGTCGTCCAGCGCCGTCACGGTGGCGGCGATCGGCTTCGTCAACGCCGGGCTGCTCAGCCTGTCGCAGGCGCTGTGGGTGCTGTTCGGCAGCAACGTCGGCACCACGTTCACCGGCTGGCTCGTCGCCCTGGTGGGCCTGAAGGTCAAGGTCGAGGCGTTCGCGCTGCCGCTGATCGGCCTCGGCGCGCTGGCGCGCCTCGTCGGCCGCCGGCCGGCGGTGGCCGCCACCGGCCAGGCGGTGGCCGGCTTCGGCGTGCTGTTCCTCGGCATCGGGCTGCTGCAGCAGGCGTTCCTCGGCCTGGCCGACGAGGTGCGGCTGCCCGCGGGCGAAGGCGTGGCCGGGGCGCTGGCGATGGTGGGCATCGGCGCGGCGCTGACGGTCGTGATGCAGGCCTCGGCGGCGTCGATGGCGCTCGCGCTGACGGCGGCGCAAAGCGGCCTGATCTCGCTGCAGGCGGCCGCCGCGGTCGTGGTCGGCGCCAACATCGGCACCACGGTGACGGCGGTGCTCGCCGCGATCGGCGCCACGCCCAACGCGCGCCGCGCCGCCGCGGCGCACGTGCTGTTCAACGTGCTCACCGCCGCCGTCGCGCTGGCGCTACTGCCCTGGCTGGTGGGCGCGATCGTGTGGGTGCGCGACGCGATCGGCATGGACCACGAGCCGGCGTCGACGCTGGCGCTGTTCCACTCGATCTTCAACCTGCTCGGCGTCGCCCTGATGTGGCCGCTGGCCGAGCGCCTCACCCGGTGGCTGCTGCAGCGCTTCCGCACCCAGGAGGAGGACGAGGCCCGCCCGCGCCACCTCGACGACAACGTGCTGCAGGTGCCCGAGCTCGCGCTCGACGCGCTGCGCCGGGAGGTGCGCCGCTCGGGCGCGATCGCCGCCCGCGTGGCCCGCGGGGCGCTCGCCGGCGCCGCGCCCGCTGCCCTGCAGCGCGACCGCGCCGTGCGGGCCGCCCTCGACGCCGCGATCGACCGCTTCGTCGAGCGCATGCACCGCGGCGCGATGTCGGCCCACACCGGCGAGCGCCTGCCGCTCGTGCTGCGCGTGGCGCGATACCACGAGGCCACCGCCGAATCGGCCTACGACGCCGCCGTCGCGCTCGGCGACGCCGCCGCCGTCGCGCTGCCCGACGCGGTGGCCGCCGCCGACGCCGAGTTCCGGCGTTGCGGCCACGCCCTGCTCGACGCCGTTGCCGTGCCGGATGACACGGCCGCCCACGAGCCGATCGTGACCCCGGCCGTCGGTCGGCTGCTGGACGCCAGCGAGAATTCGTACCAGGCGCTCAAGGCCGCGCTGCTCGCCGCCGGCGCCGACGGGCGGCTGCCGCTGGCCATGATGGACGCCCGCCTGCGCGCGGCCAGCGCCTTGCGGCGGGCGCTCCAGCAGGCCGTCAAGGCCGCCCAGCTCGACGCCGATATCGCTGCCGAAGCCCCTGCCGCCGGATGAAAGACCACGTCAAACGCCTGATGCCGACGCAGGAGTCGATGCGGGCGAACCGGTGGCTGCGCTGGATCGGCCCGGCGCTGCACCACCCGCGGCTGTGGCACATGAGCCGCCGCGGCATCGCGCTCGGGATGGCGATCGGCGTCTTCTTCGGCCTGCTGATCCCGATCGCGCAGATCCCGCTGTCGGTGGCCGCGGCCGTCGTGATGCGTGCCAACGTGCCGACGGCGGCCGTCAGCACGCTGATCAGCAACCCCGCCACCTACGGCCCGCTGTACTACGCCGCCTGGCGGCTGGGCAAGGCGGTGCTCGGCGTCGAGGTGCCGGCCGATGCCGCGCCGCCGGTCAAGGAGCCGCAGCCGCTGGCCGACAACGGCCGCGGCTGGGTGCGCAAGACGTGGGACGGCATCACTGCCCTCGGCAAGCCGCTGCTGCTCGGCATGGCGCTGATGGCCACCACCGCCGGCTTGCTGACCTACGTCCTGGCGAGCTGGGCGCTGGCGCTGAACGTGCGCTGGCAACGCTGGCGGCGGCTGCGCCAGCGCGCCAACGGCGGCTCGCCGCGCGGCGATCGACCCTGAACCCGGAGCCCGCCCGATGCCCACCGTGTTCGAACGCCTGCTGGCCGGCGAGCTGCCGTGCGCCCCGGTCTCCGACGACGACCTCGTGTTCGCGTTCATGGACGCCGGCCAGGTCAACGACGGCCACGTCATCGTCGCGACGAAGCGCCCCTGCGCGACGCTGATGGACGCCACCGAAGCCGAGGCGGCGGCGCTGATGCGCGCCGCGCGCCGGATCGCGATCGCTGTCGACGCCGCCTTCGCGCCCGCCGGCGTCACGATCCTGCAGGCCAACCGCGCCGCCGGCTTCCAGACCGTGCCGCACCTGCACCTGCACGTGCTGCCGCGCCACGACGGCGACGGCGTCACGCTCGGCTGGCCGCGCCGGGAGCCGGGCCTCGAACGTCTGCAGGCGCTCGCGGCGCGGCTGAAGCCGCACCTGGCCGCCGGCTGACGGCCGCCCCGGCGTCGCCGGCCGGCAATCTGCACCGGCCGCACCCGTCTGTTCGCTCAATCCGCGACCGGCAGCGTCGATAGGCTGCCGGATATGGCCGACGAATCCGTCCAGCGCTGGTTGGCAAGCGCCGTCACGTCGCGTGGCGACGTGGCCGCCGCCGTGCTGCTGCTGCGCCGGCGTGACGGAAGTCTCAAGTCGGTGCCCTGGCCCACCGATGCCGCGCCCGACGAACACCTGCGCCGCCACGCGCGGGCGCACCTCGAACACCCCGACCGCGCGCCGCCGCCGCACGACGGCGTGATCCTGCGCACGGTGCGCCACCGCGGCGAGGCGGTCGGCGCGATCGCGATGCGGCTCGCCCACGCCGAGCGGCGCGCGACGCCGATGCCGCCCGCCACCCCGGCGCCGCCGCCGGTTGCGGCCCCGCCCGACGCTGCGCCGACGCCGCCCTGGCCGGTGGCCGCGCCGGCGGCGGCGCTGGCCGCCGAGCCGCTGTCCGCGCTGCTGCGCCGCGCGCTCGCCGCCGACGGCCTGGAGCGCTGCGCCGCCGTGCTTGCCACCGAGCTGGCGCGGCTGGCGCAGGCCGAGCGGGTCGCGATCGGCCTGGCCGACCACCGGTTCGTGCGCGTGCGCGCGGTCTCCGACGGCGCGCAGCTCGAACGCCAGCAGGCGCTCGTGCAGGCGCTCGGCCGGGCGATGGACGAAGCGGTCGACCAGGCCGCCACGCTGTGGTATCCGCCGCACCCCGACGACCGGCCGCGCATCACGCTCGCCCACGCCGACCTCGCGCAGCGCCACGGCGCGGCGTCGGTGCTCACGGTGCCGCTGGCGGTCGACGGCACCCTGATCGGCGCGATCACGTTCGAGCGCCGGCAGCCGGCGCTGTTCGACGCCACCGCCGGTGCCCGCTTCGAGGCGCTGGCGGCCGACCTCGCGCCGCTGCTGAAGCTGCAGCTCGACCTCGACCGCTCGGCGCTGCAGCGCCTGCGCGCGCGCTGGCGCGAGCGCACCGCCGCCGCCCCGCCGGCGCGCCGGCGCGCGCTCGTGCTGCTGCCGCCGCTGGCGGCCGCAGCGGTGGCCGCCGCCGCGTTCGCCTGGCCGGTGCCGTACCCGATCAGCGCGCCGACGCGGCTCGAAGGCCAGGTCCAGCGCGCGCTGGTGGCGCCGGTGGACAGCTTCCTGAAGAGCGTGCACGTGCGTGCCGGCGACAGCGTCGTCGCCGGCCAGCTGCTGGCCGAACTCGCCGACGACGACCTGCGCCTCGAACGCCGCCGCGCCGAGAGCGAAGTCGCGCGCCACGAGAGCGCCTACGTCGAGGCGCAGGCCAACGCCGACCGCGCCGCGCTCGTGATGGCCGACGCGCGCGTGGCCGAGGCGCGCGCGCTGCTGGCGCTGATCGACCAGCAGCTCGCGCGCACGCAGGTCACGGCGCCGTTCGACGGCCGCGTGATCGGCGGCGACCTCGCGAACCAGCTCGGCGCGCCGGTGCGCCGCGGCGACCTGCTGTTCACGCTGACGCCGTCGGCCGAGCTGCGCGTGATGCTGCAGGTCGACGAGCGCGACGTCGCCCGCCTGCAGCCGGGCGCCACCGGCGCGGTCACGCTGTCGGCGCTGCCCGAGCGGCGGTTCGACCTCGTCGTCGAGCGCGTGATGCCGGTGGCTCGCGTCGAGGGCGGGCGCAACGTTTTCGAGGCCGAGGCGCGGCTGCGCGGCGACGCCGGCGACGCCGCGGTGCCGCTGCGCCCGGGCATGCAGGGCGTGGCGCGCGTCGACGCCGGCGAGCGGCCGCTGGCGGGGCAGTGGCTCGACCGCGCGCTCGGCTGGCTGCGCCTGCAGTGGTGGGCGTGGGTCGGCCGCTGAGCGTGCGATGACGACGTTCAGCGAGCACTGGTACCGCGTCGCCGAGCTGCACCCGCGGCTGCGGCTGCACGTGCGGCTGGACCGCCACTGCTACCGCGGCGAGGTCTGGCACGTGCTCGTCGACGGCGTCACCGGCCGCCAGCACCGCCTCAACGGCGCCGCCTACGCCGTCGTCGGCCGCTTCGACGGGCGGCACACGCTGCAGCAGATCTGGGACCTCGTCGTCGCCGAGCACGGCGACGCGGCGCCGACGCAGCCCGAGCTGATCGCGCTGCTGACACGGCTGCACGACGCCGAGCTGATTGCCACCGAGGCGCTGCCCGACGTGGCGGCCCTCTTCGACTGCCGCGACCGCCGCCAGCGCCAGCGCCGCCACGAGCGGCTGCACCCGCTCGCGCTGCGCGTGGGCCTGTTCGACCCCACGCCCTTGCTCGACGCGCTGGCGCCGCTGGCTGCGCTCTTCGCGCGCCGCTGGGCGCTCGTGGCGTGGGCGCTGGCGGTGCTGGCCGCGCTCGCCGCTGCGGCCGGGAACGCGCGCGAGCTGCAGCACTACGCGGCGCTGCACCTGGCCACGCCGGCGATGCTGCTGACGCTGTGGCTCGCCTACCCGCTCGTCAAGGCGGTGCACGAATTCGCGCACGCGCTGGCGGTGCGCGTGTGGGGCGGCGAGGTGCACGAGATGGGCGTGAGCCTGCTCGTGCTGATGCCGGTGCCCTACGTCGATGTGTCGGCCGCGGCGGCGTTTCGCGAGCGCCACCGGCGCGTGCTCGTCAGCCTGGTCGGCATCGTCGCCGAGACGGCCATGGCGGCCGCGGCGCTCGGCCTCTGGCTCGCCGCCGCCGACGGCCCGCTGCGCCAGGCGGCGTTCGCCGTCGTGCTGATCGGCGGCGTGTCGACGCTGCTGTTCAACGGCAACCCGCTGATGCGCTTCGACGCCTACTACGCGCTCGCCGACGCGATCGAGTCGCCGGGGCTCGCGCCGCGCTCGCGCGCGTTCTGGCTCTACCTCGTGCGCCGGCACCTGTTCGGCGTCGCGCAGGCGCAGC
>CALIDR010000186.1 GCA_938022295.1 uncultured Burkholderiaceae bacterium | reverse complement strand
GCCGCGCGAGGTCGCGCTCGTCCTCGGCGCTGCGGTCCTCGACGACGGCGAGCAGCCGCCGGCGGCCCGGCGCCGGCTCGATCACGCGCAGCCGCGCGCTCAGCCGGCGGCGGCTGCCGTCGGGCAGCGTGAGCGTGGCCTGGCGCTCGACGACGCCGCCGGCGGCCGGCTCCCACGCCAGCAGCGCGCGCAGCGCCTCGCCGGCGTCGGCCAGCGTGGCCGGCGCGCCGCCGACGAGCGCCTCGAAGGCGGCGTTGCAGCGCTCCAGGCGCCCGCGCTCGTCGACCATCACGACGCCCACCGGGCTGAGGTCGAACCACGGCTGCAGGACCTCGCCGGCGTCGTCGCCGGCGCCGCGCCACAGCAGCGACCACAACCCGCCGGGCAGCCGCGCGAGCTCGAGGACGACGCGCCGGCCGTCGGCGAGCCGCGCCGGCTGCGTCACCGCCTGCGGCGGCGCGGTGCCCCGCAGCCGCTGCAGCCACGCGAGCGCCTCGGCGTCGAGCACCGCGCCGAGGTCGTCGAGCGTGCGCGCGGCGGCCAGCGCAGGCAGCCGGCGCGCGGCGCGGTTGGCCAGGTGGAGCTGGCCGGCGCTGTCGAACACGACGACGGCGTCGGCCACCGCGTCGAGCAGCGCGCCGAGGCTGGCCGCGTTCAGGCGGCCGAGGGCGGCGGACGTCGAGGCGGAAGGCAGCATCGGGCAGGCGGCACCGCGGCGCCGGCCGGACGGCCCGCGGCGCTGGCGCGCAGTGTACGCAGCGCTGCGCCGGCCGGGCCGCCGCGGCGGCCTGCCGCGCCGCCCCGTCAGGCGATCTGGCGGGCCGAGGCGAGCGCGCGCAGCAGCGCGGCGTTGACTTCGCCGACGCTCATCATCAGCCGCTCGGCGATCTCGCGCACGTCGAACATCGACGCGCTCTCGACCGCCTGCACGAGCTCGAGGTACGGCATGTAGGGGCCCTCGCCCTCGGCGAGCGCCTGCTGCACGCTCGCCGGCACCGGCACCGACTGCAGCAGGTCGCCGAACGGCTGCTTCATCATCTTGTCCAGCAGCGAGAACACGCCGCAGATGAACGCCTCGTCGCGCATCTGGGCGTCGCCCTGCGCGAGGCCGCCGGCGTTGACGAGCTCCTCCATCAGCAGGCCGCGGCGCAGCGCGGCGAACATCACCGGCTTCATGTCGCGCTCCTTGCTCGACGAGGCGAGCAGCAGCGCCAGCCAGCGCTTCAGGCGCTTGTAGCCGAGCATCATGATCGCGTGGCGGAACGAGCTGATCTCCACCCGCAGCCCGAACGCCGGCGAGTTGATGTAGCGCAGCAGCTTGAAGCCGAGCGTCGGGTCGAGCCGGATCACGGCGTCGAGCCGCTCGACCGGCTCCTCCTTGTCGACGCGGCGGATCAGTTCGGCCACCGTCTGCAGGTCCGACTTGCCGGCCGCGCCGGCCTGTGCCGGCTGCAGCGGGTCGTCCAGCGGCCAGCCGAGCACGGCGACCGCGCCGCGGCCGAACGCGGCCTCGACCTCGACCGCAGTGCGCACGCCCGACTGGATGAAGCCGATCGTGCGCTTGACGCCGTCGGGGGCGACGTCGGGGCGGGCCTCCTCGGCGAGGTCGATGATCGACTGCGCGAAGCACGGCAGCACGGCGCGCGGCAGCTCGGTGCGCGGGCGGCCCTGCAGCATCAGCGTGTTGCCCTGCCTGTGCAGCAGCACGATGGCGTCGGTGTATGCCGGGTCGGCGGCCATGAACGCCGGCACCTCGACCATCACGTTGCGCGCCGGCTGGGCGAGCATCAGGTCGTGCAGCAGCGTCTCGCTGGCCACGTTCAGCGCCAGCGGTCCCGCGTCCTCGGGCCACGAGGCGGCCAGCGCGGCGAGCAGCTCGCCGGCGGCGACGCCGGCGTCGGGGCGCGCCGGAAACACGGTCAGCCGCACCGCGGTGACGTTGCGCTCGCGGTCGATCATCGGCGCGTAGCCGAGGGCGACCTGGCCCAGGATCGGGGATGTGCTCATGACGGGGTCTCGGGTCGTGAAGCCGGCACTCAGCCGTTGAGGTACTGGAACAGCGACATGCGCTGCACCGAGGCGTAGGCCTTCAGCGCGGCGTCGTAGCCGGTCTGGCGGGTCTGGAATTCGGAGATCGCCTGCACCAGGTCGAGGTCTTCGGCGTTGCTGCGCTCGGTCTGGTGGTACAGCCGCTCGTCGGCCGCGCGGCCTTCGGCGGCGTCGGCGCGGTTGAGCAGTTCGCCGATGCGCGCGCGCAGGCGCAGCACCGCGTCCATCGCGGCGTCGAGGTCGCCCAGGCCGGCGGCGGCGATCTCCGCCGGCGTCGCCGGCGGCGGAGGCGCCGCCACGCGCGACGGGTCCAGCGCGGCGATCGCGCGGTCGAGGGCGCCGAACACGCCACCGGGCGCGCCGCCGAGCCACGCCGCCTCGCCGTCGACCGACAGCGGCATCGGCTCGCGCGCGGCGTTGAGGAAGTCGCCGCTGACGCCCTGGAACGCGACGCCGTCCGGGAACGCGTCGGCGAACGGTTGCACGGCACCCTGGCCGGCGAAGAGGTACTGCCCGGCGCCGTCGCTGCGGTTGGCGATCGCGAGCAGCTGCCTGCGCAGGCCGTAGATCTGGTCGGCGAGCGTTCGCCGGTCGGCGTCGGAATAGGCCGCGTTGCCGGCCGCCACCAGGAGCTCGCGCGCCTGCTGCATCAGCTCGCCGGCGTCGCCGAGCGCGCTCTCGGCAAGCACCATGACGTTGCGGCTGGCCTCGATCGCGCGCTGCTCGGCTTCGGTGCGCACCGCGGCGGCCAGCGCCCGCTCGGCACGCGCGGCGGCGGTCGGGTCGTCGCTCGCGCGCTGCACGCGCTTGCCGCTGGTGAGCTGCAGCTGGCTGTCGGCGAGTTCGCGCTGGCGGCGTTGCAGCGTCTGCACGCCGGCGTCGAACGTGTACTGGGTGCTGACTCGCATCGGGTTGTGCGTCACCTGGCGGCGACCTGGAGCAGGGTGTCGAACACGGACTGCGCGACCTGCAGCACCTTGGCCGCGGCCTGGTATGCCTGCTGGAACTGGATCAGGCGCGCCGCCTCCTCGTCGAGGTTGACGCCGGCCTGCGCGCTGCGCCGCTGCTCGGCGTCGGCGGCGGCGGCGGCCGACAGGTCGGCCGCGGTGCGCGCGCCGCGCACGCGCACGCCGACGTCGGCCAGGGCGCTCGCGTAGGCGTCGCCGATCGTCTGCGCGGGCGGTCCGCCGACGAAGGCTCCGTCGCGCAGCGCGGCGAGCGTCAGCGCATTGCCGTTGTTCGCCGGCAGGTGCTGCGGCAGCGGCGCCGCGACGTCGATGCGGTCGCCGGTGGCCGGCAGGCCGGCCAGCGCGAGCGCGAAGCCGTTCAGCGCGATCGTCTCGCCCGGCGTCCACACCGCGTTGCCGCTGGCGACGATCGCGTTGCCGGCGTCGCGCAGCTCCCAGTCGTAGGCGCCGAAGTCGTTGCTGAAGCGGATCTGCGCGGTGAGCGTCGCGTCGACCACCGGCCCGGTCATCGCCAGGCCCGCGATGCGCGTCGCGCCGAGCGGCCCGGCGCTCCACGTCGCGACGAGCGGCGACGCGGCGGCCAGGCGCCGCGGGTCGTCGAACGCGACCTGCATCGACGCTGCGCCTTCGACCGCACCGGCGAACCCGAACAGCGCGCCGCCGGCGTTGCCGTCGAGGTCGATGCCGAGCGCGTGCTGGCCGTTGACGCGCTCGGCGAAGTCGGTGGCCATGCGGTCGAGCGATTGCCGCACGCGGGCGAGGTCGTCGTTCTGGAACTTCAGCAGCCCGGCGATCGAGCCGCCGGCCAGGCGGTCGGCCGCCAGCGGCACGTCGACGCCGCCCTCGCGAAGCACGAGGGCCGAGCGCGCGGTGTCGTCGGGGTCGGCGACGACCGCGAGCGCCTGCGCCTGCGTGCCGAGCACGAGCCGCTGGCCGCCGCCGACGAACACGCCGAGCGTGCCGTCGCTGGCCGGGATCGTCGTCACCTGCACGTAGCCCGCGAGCTCGCGCACGAGGGCGTCGCGGCGGTCGAGCAGGTCGTTGGGCGGGCGGCCGAAGCCGTGCACGCGCGCGATCTGGTCGTTGACCTCGGCGATGCGCTGCGCGAGCTGGTTGACCTCGGCGACCTGCGCCCTCAGGTCGTGCGTGACGCCGGTCTGCAGCGTCTCGAGCTGGCGGCCGGCGAACGCGAAGCGCGACGCCAGCTCGCGCGCGCGGCCGAGCACGACTTCGCGCGTCGACGCGTCCTGCGGCCGGCTCGCGAGGTCGACCATCGCGTTGAAGAACTGCTGCGCGGCGTGGCCGATGCCCTGCTCGCCGAGCGGGAACGCCGCCTCCAGGCGCTGGAGCTGCTCGTGGCGCACGCGGTCCATCGCCGCCAGCGCGTTCGTCGCGACCGCCTCGCGGGCGAGGAACGCGTCGTGGGCGCGCGTGACCGTCTCCACGTCGACGCCCTTGCCGAAGAAGCCGGCGCCGGAGAACTGGCTCTGCGCGGTGGCGAGCTCGGCGCGCTGGCGCGAGTAGCCCTCGACCGACGCGTTGGCGACGTTGTGGCCGGTGACCTGCAGCTGCGCGTAGCTCGCGGCCATCGCGCGCACGCCGATCTGCATCAGCGGGGAGGCACCCATCGGCTCAGCCCGCCGTGCGCTGCAGGCGCAGCGTGGTGTCGATCACGCGGGCGAGCTTGTCGCCGTACGCGGGGTCGGTGGCGTAGCCGGCGCGCTGCAGAGCGTGCGCGAAGCCGTGCGCGTCCCTCGCCTGCGCGAGCACCGGCGCATAGCGCCGGTTCGTCGTCAGGAGCCGCGCGTAGTCCGCGAACGCCTCGTCGGCGCTCGCGTAGGCGCGGAACCGCGCCTTGACGCGCTGCGGCCGCCCGCCAATGTACTCGGTGGTCGTCACCTCGGCCACGGGCCCGGTCCAGTTCGCGCCGGCCTTGATGCCGAACACGTTGTGCGACGGCGTGCCGTCGCTCATCCGGATGTCGCGCCGCCCCCAGCCGGTCTCGAGCGCGGCCTGGGCGAGCATGAACGCCGCCGGGATGCCGGTGGCCGCCTCGGCGGCCTGCGCCGCGGCGCGGTGCTCGGCGACGAAGCTGCGCGCGCCGCCGCCGTGCGCGATGCGCGGCAGGCGCCGCTCGGCCGCCGGCGCCGCTTCGACGGCCGGCGGCGCGGCCGCGGCAGGCGAGGCGGTCGCGGCGGTGGCGGTGGCCGGCGACGCGCCGTCGGCCGGCGGGCCGAGGCGTGCCGACAGCTGGCGCGCGATGGCCTGCGCGAGCCCGCCCGGCAGGCCGGTCAGGCGCTGCGCGTACTGGGCGTCGAGCAGCTCGGTGCCGAGCTCGCCGGCGGCGTTGTCGAGCATGCCCGAGCTCATCGTCGTCGCGCGCATGCTCTTGAGCAGCTCCTGCATGAACAAGGCCTCGAACTGGCGCGCGGCCTGCTGCACGGCGGCCTGCGGGTCGCGCGCGGCCAGGCCGCGCAGCGTCTCGGCCGAGCGGGTGTCGGCGGCCAGGCCGGGCAGCGGCGCGAACGCCATCAGATCACCTCGAGCTCGGCCTTCAGCGCGCCGGCCGCCTTCATCGCCTGCAGGATCGCCTGCAGGTCCTGCGGCGTCGCGCCGAGCATGTTCAGCGCCTTCACGACGTCGGCGAGCCGCGCGCCGGCGGGCAGCTCGATCAGCGATCCGCCCTGCTGCGTGACCGCGATGTCGGCCCGCTCGGCGACCACGGTACGGCCCTGGCTCAGCGGCTCGGGCTGGCTGACGACCGGCGTGGACGTGATCGTGACCTGCAGGCTGCCGTGGGCCACGGCGCAGGGGCCGAGCGTGACCGCCTCGTTCATCACCACCGAGCCGGTGCGCGAGTTCAGCACGACGCGCGCCGTCGGCCGCGCGAGCTCGACCGGCAGGTTCTCGACGTCGGCGAGGAACGCCACCCGCGCCCCCGGCTCGGCCGGCACGCGCACGCGCACCGCCCGGCCGTCGAGCGCGGTCGCGGTGCCTTCGCCCTTGGCGCGGTTGATCGCCTCGGCCACGCCGCGCGCAGTCGCGAAGTCGGCCGCGCTGACGTCGAGCTGCACGAACTCGCCGCCGTGCAGCGGCGTGGGCACGCCGCGCTCGACGGTGGCACCCTGCGGGATGCGCCCGGCGTTGAGGTGGTTGATCTGCACCTTGGAGCCGCCGGCGGCCGCGCCCGCGCCGCCCACCGCGACGTGCCCCTGCGCCAGCGCGTAGACCTGGCCGTCGGCGCCCTTGAGCGGGGTGGCGATCAGCGTGCCGCCGCGCAGGCTCTTCGCGTTGCCCACCGACGCCACCGTGACGTCGATCGCCTGCCCCGGCTGCGCGAACGGCGGCAGGTTGGCCGTCACCATCACCGCGGCGACGTTCTTCGGCTGCAGGTTGATCCCCGGCGGCAGCGTGATGCCCAGCTGCTGCAGCATCGAATTCAGGCTCTGCACCGTGTACGGCGTCTGCGTCGACTGGTCTCCGGTGCCGTCGAGGCCGACGACGAGGCCGTAGCCCACCAGCGCGTTGGCACGCACGCCCTGCACCGCGGCGAGGTCCTTGATGCGCGCGGCGTGCGCGCTCACCGGCCACCACACCGCCGCGCTGGCGGCCAGCGCCGCCAGCCACAACGCCAGCCGCAGCATGCGCTCGGCGCCGCGTCGCGGCGGGCGGCGCCAGGTCGTCGTCGGGTCGTCCATCGGGTCAGATCGGCAGCACGTTGAGGAAGAAGCGCGCCAACCACCCCATCGCCTGCGCCTCGCCCTGCTGGCCGACGCTGCGCTGCTCGAGGCGCACGTTGGCGATCTGGGTGCTGCGGATCGTGTTGCCGGGCTGGATGCCGCGCGGGTCGATCTGGCCCGAGAAGCGCAGCACGTCGACGTTGGCGTTGACGCCGATCTGCTTCTCGCCGGCGATCAGCAGGTGGCCGTTGGGCAGCACGCCGGTGACGACGGCGGTCAGCGTGCCGCTGAAGTTGTTGCTGCTCTCGGTGGCGCCCTTGCCGCTGAACGTGCTGCTCGCCGCGCCGCGCGCCGACGCGCGGCCGAGCCCCTTGGCCGCGCCGAGCCCCGGCAGCGCCGAGATCGAGGCGTCGACCTCGCCGGCCCTGTCGACCGAGCTCGTCGAGCGGGCGCTGGCGCTGATGCGCTCGACGATCACGACGGTGATCGTGTCGCCGGGCAGGCGGGCGCGGTAGTCCTCGAACAGCGGGCGGTACGCGGCGCCGGCGTAGATCGCGCCGGGCGTCGCCGCCGCCGGCGGCGTCTCGATCGCGGGCGCGGGCACCACGGCGACGTCGACCTTCGGGTCGAGCGTGCCGCAGGCGGCGAGCAGCGCGGCGGGCAGGGCGGCGGCCAGGCGCATCGTCACAGCTGGGCGAGCCGCTGCAGCATCTGGTCGGAGGTCTGGATCGCCTTCGAGTTCAGCTCGTAGGCGCGCTGGGTCTGGATCATCGTCACCAGCTCCTCGACGACGTTGACGTTGCTCGTCTCGACGTAGCCCTGCTGCAGCGCGCCCAGGCCGTCGCTGCCGGGCGTGCCGACGTTGGGCCCGCCGGAGGCAGCGGTCTCGCCGAACAGGTTGCCGCCCAGCGGCTCGAGGCCGGCCGGGTTGACGAAGCCCGCCAGCTGCAGCTGGCCGACCTGCTGCGGCTGCACGTCGTCGGACGTGACGACGCTGACCGTGCCGTCGCCGGCGATCGTCACCGACAGCGCGTTGGCGGGAATCGTGATGCCCGGCTGCACCGGGTCGCCGTTGTTGGTCACCAGCCGGCCGTCGGCGTCGACGCGCAGCGCCCCGTCGCGGGTGTAGGCGGTGGTGCCGTCGGGGCGCTCGATCTGGAAGAAGCCCTGGCCCTTGATCGCGAGGTCGAGGTTGTTGCCCGTCTGCTGCAGGCTGCCCTGCGTGAACGTGCGCGAGGTGGCCACCGGCCGCACGCCGAGGCCGACCTGCAGCCCGGTGGGCAGCGCCGTCTGCTCGCCGGCCGCGGCGCCGGCCTGGCGCAGGTTCTGGTAGACCAGGTCCTCGAACACGACGTGGCCGCGCTTGTAGCCGTTCGTCGCCACGTTGGCCAGGTTGTGCGAGATGGTGTCCATCTGCACCTGCTGGGCTTCCATGCCCGTCTTCGAAGTCCACAACGAACGGATCATGCGCACGCTCCGGTGGGTGTGCGGCGATGATCGGCCCAAGCGCCGCGGCGGTGGCGCCGGAAATGGGGCGGAAAACGGGCCGTGCTCCGCGCGGGGCGGGCGCCGCCGCGGCGGCGGCCACGAAAACGGGCACCGAGGTGCCCGTTCGCAGGGGAAAGGAGCCGCCGCGTCAGCGTGCCGGCAACGGCGGCGGCGGGAGGGCAGCGGTGGGGTGGCTGATGGGACTCGAACCCACGACGACCAGAATCACAATCTGGGACTCTACCAACTGAGCTACAGCCACCGCAGAGGGCGGAAGTATATCGGCGGCGCCGGCCGCGCGCGGTTCGTCAGGGCGTGCGCGGCGCCGGTGCGGTCACGCTGACCTTGTGGCGCGCCTTCAGCGCCTCGAAGTAGGCGCGGGTCTCGGCATCGCCCCAGGCCTGGGCGTAGCGCGGCTGAAGCTGCACGACCTCGGGGGCGTCGGGCGCGGGCGGGCGCACCTGGGTCACGCGCACGACGGCGTAGCCCATCGTGCCGAGGTCGACGCCGAACACGGTGGGCAGCTGCGTCGCGTCGGCGCGCAGCACGGCGTCGACGACGGCCGGCGGCTGGCCGAGCGTGCTCGCGCGCGACAGCGGCAACGGCGGCGGCAGGCCCGCGTCGCCTTCGCCGCCGGCGGCCTTCAGCGCCGCCAGGCGCGCCTCGCCGTCGGCGCGCGCCTTGGCCGCCGCCTGCTGGGCGACGACGGCCGCGCGCACCTGGTCCCGGACCTCGTCGAAGCTGCGCACCCGCTGCGGCTCGTGCTGCACGACGCGCGCCGAGACGAGCTGGTTCGGGGCGGTCTCGATGGCGTCGGTGTTGCGCCGGTTGCGCAGCGCCTCGGCGCCGAACACCGCCTCGAGCAGCGCCTGCGACGCCAGCGGCCCGGTGGCGCCCGGCGCGGGGGTGCGCTGCACGGTGGCGGTGCGCCGCTGCAGGCCGAGCTTGTCGATCACCGGCTGCAGGCTGTCGGCCTGTTCGTACACCGTGTTGGTGAACTGCTCGGCGGCCTCGGCGTAGCGGCGCTGCGCGAGCTGGCGGCGCACCTCGTCGGCGATCTCGGCGCGCACCGCCTCGAACGGCCGCCGCTCGCCGCCGCGCACGGCGTCCAGGCGGATGATGTGGTAGCCGAAGTCGGTCTCGACGACGGGGCTGATCTCGCCGGGCTTCATCGCGAACACCGCGTCCTCGAAAGGCTTGACCATCGCGCCGCGGCCGAAGAAGTCGAGGTCGCCGCCGAGCGCGGCCGAGCCCGGGTCGTCGGAGTTGCGGCGGGCGACGTCGGCGAAGCTCGCCGGGTTCGCGCGCACCTCGGCGAGCAGCGCCTCGGCCTTCGCCTTGGCCGCGGCGCGGTCGGCGGCCGGCGCGTCCTTGTCGGCCTTGACGAGGATGTGGCTCGCGCGCCGCTCCTCGGCCTGGGTGTAGCGGGCCGCGTTCTCGTCGTAGTACTTGCGCAGGTCTTCCTCGGGCACCGCGATGCCGGCGGCGATCGTCGGCAGGTCGAGCACGACGTACTCGATCTGCGCCTGCTCGGGCGCCTTGAAGCGCTCCTGGTTGGCGGGGTCGGCGTAGAAGGCCTGCAGTTCGTCGTCGGTCGGGTTCACGCGCGCGGCGTAGTCGGCGGCGGCGAAGGTCTGGATCTGCACGTCGCGCCGCTCGAGCAGCGCGTCGAGCGCCAGCCGCGCCGGGGTGCGCACCGTGACGACGGTCGAGCCCACGCCGTCGAGCACCTGGCGGATCGTCAGGTCGTAGCGCAGCCGGGCCTCGAACTGCTCGACGCTCATGCCCTGCGCGGCCAGCATCTCGCGGTTGATCCGCCCGTCGCTCTGGCGCAGGAACGCGAGCTGCGGATCGGAGACGAAGGCGCGCTGCAGCCGCTCGTCGGTCGTCGCCAGGTGCAGCTGCTCGGCGGTGCGGCGCAGCACTTCGTCGCGGATCAGGCCGTCCAGCGTCTCGCGCTTGAACTCGGGGCTGTCGAGCAGCCGCGCGTCGACGCCGGGCATCTGGCGGCGCACCTGCTCGATCTGGCGCTGGTGGGCGAAGTCCCACTCGTTCTGCGTGATCTTGCGGTCGCCCACCCGCGCCACCGTGCGGTTCGACGGGTCGTTGAACTGCGTGTAGCCCTGGACCCCGAAGAAGACGAACGAGGGGATGATCAGGACGACCAGCAGTGCCAGCAGCAGCTTGGTGTGGGTGCGGAAGAACTCGAACATGGGCGACCTCGACGCCGGCGTGGGTGCGGCCGGCTGCTGCCGGAAAGACGGCGGGCGCTAAGCCCGCGCCGCGCGACGCGCGCGGACGCGCTCGCGCGGCGTCGGCGAGCCCGCCAGTGTACCGCCGGCGCCTTTGCCGGGCGCCGGCGGGGCCGGGCGTGGATGGTGGGTGCTGACGGGTTCGAACCGCCGACCTACGCCTTGTAAGGGCGCCGCTCTACCGGCTGAGCTAAGCACCCGCCGCGCCACCGGGGGTGGCGGCGGGACGACCGGTGTGGCCTACAGGCCTTCGCGCAGGGCCTTGCCGGGGCGGAACTTCGCGACTTTCGTGGCCTTGATCTTGATCGCCGCGCCGGTGCGCGGGTTGCGGCCGGTGCGGGCGGCGCGCTTGGTCACCGCGAAAGTGCCGAAGCCGGCGATCGAGACGCTGCCGTTCTTCTTCAACGTCGACTTGACGCCCCCGATCATCGCCTCGAGGGCGCGCCCCGCCGCCGCCTTCGACAGGTCGGCCTGCTTGGCGATGTGGTCGATCAGCTCGCTCTTGTTCACGCAGTGTCCCCCTCGGTACATGTGCCGGATCCGCGCCCGCCGTGGCCACGGCCCCGTCGATCGATTACAGCCGCTGGCCGCCGACGGTGTCAAGGCTCGGGGCGCGGATTCTAGGGCTCGCCGACGCCGCCGGGCGACATCGTTCACGCCTGGCGACAGACGGCGGACGACGGGTCAGGGCACTGCGCCCGCGAGTGCCTGTTCGACCGCGCGGCCGACGTCGGCCGTGCCGGCGGCACCGCCGATGTCGGGCGTGCGCGGCGCGCCGCTGGCGGGGTCGAGCACGGCCTCGATCGCGCGCACGATCGCGTCGTGGGCGTCGCGGTGGCCGAGGAAGTCGAGCATCAGCGCGGCGGTCCAGATCTGCCCGATCGGGTTGGCGATGCCGAGCCCGGCGATGTCGGGCGCCGAGCCGTGCACCGGTTCGAACAGGCTCGGCCACTCGCGGCTCGGGTTGAGGTTGGCCGACGGCGCGATGCCGATCGTGCCGGTGCACGCCGGCCCGAGGTCCGACAGGATGTCGCCGAACAGGTTGCTCGCCACCACGACGTCGAACTGCTGTGGCCGCTGCACGAAGTGGGCGCACAGGATGTCGATGTGGAAGCGGTCGACGTGCACCTGCGGGTAGCGCCTGGCCATCGCGTCGACGCGCTCGTCCCAGTACGGCATCGTGATCGCGATGCCGTTGCTCTTCGTCGCCGAGGTCAGCCTGCGGCGCGGGCGCTTCATCGCTTCGTCGAACGCGAACTGCAGCACGCGGTCGACGCCGGTGCGCGACATCACCGTCTCCTGGATCACGATCTCGCGCTCGGTGCCCTCGTACATGCGCCCGCCCACGCTCGAGTACTCGCCCTCGGTGTTCTCGCGCACGATCAGCATGTCGATGTCGCCCGGCGCGAGCGGCTGGCCGTGGCGGTCGACGAGCGGCGAGCGGATGCCGGGCATCAGCCGCGCCGGGCGCAGATTGACGTAGAGGTCGAACTCGCGGCGGAACCTGATCAGCGAGCCCCACAGCGACACGTGGTCGGGCACCGTGGCCGGCCAGCCGACGGCGCCGAAGAAGATCGCGTCGAAGCCCGCGAGGCGCTCCTTCCAGTCGTCGGGCATCATCTGGCCGTGCCGGGCGTAGTAGGTGCAGTTCGCGAAGTCGAAGTGCTCCAGGTGCAGCGCGATGCCGAAGCGGCGCGCCGCCGCCTCGAGCACGCGCAGGCCCTCGGGCACCACTTCCTGGCCGATGCCGTCGCCGGCGATCACGGCGATGCGGTGGGACGTCATGCAGGGGTCTCCTTGGCGGCGGCGCGCTCGCGCGGCACCGGTTCACGGACGACGAGGGCCACGCCGACGGCGGTCAGCGCGATGCCGGCGAGCACGACGGGGCCGAGCGCCTCGCCGAACAGCCACCACGCGAGCACCGCGGTGCACGGCGGCACGAGGTACATCAGGCTCGTCACGCGGGTGGCGGCGCCGCGCTGGATCAGCAGGTACAGCAGCGAGCTGCCGCCGAGCGTGAGCACGAGCACCGACCACGCCATCGCGCCGATCAGCTCCGCGTGCAGCACCATCGGCTCGGCCTCGAGCAGCGCCAGCGGCGCGGTGACGGCGAACGCGGCGAGCAGCTGCACCGCGTTCGCGGTGCGCACGTCGCACGGGGCGACGTGGCGCTTCTGGTACAGCGTGCCGGCCGTGATCGACGCGAGCGCCAGCACCGACAGCGCGAGGTTGAACGGCGTCACCTCGCCAAGGCCGAACTTGCGCCCGACGACGAGCGCGAGCCCGGCCAAGCCGAGCAGCAGGCCGGCCCACTGGCGCAGCGCGATGCGGTGCTCGGCGCCGCTCCACGACACCCACAGCGCCGTCAGCAGCGGCTGCAGGCCGACGATGAGGGCCACCGTGCCCGCGGGGATGCCTGCCTTGACCGCCGCCCACACCCCGCCGAGGTAGCCGGCGTGCATCAGCACGCCGGTGACGGCGAGGTGGACCCACTGCGCGCGGTCGCGCGGCCAGCGCGGGCGTGACCACGCGATCCACAGCGCGAACGCGGCCACCGACAACGCGTAGCGCCAGGCGAGGAAGGTCATCGGCGGCGCGTGCGGCATGCCGTATCGTGCGACGACGAAGCCCGTGCTCCAGATCAGCACGAACACGGCGGGCATCGCCGCGATCAGCGCGGCGCGGTCGGCCGCCGGCGCGTTCATCGGGCCTTCGCCCGGATCTCGGGCAGCGCCTTCTGCAGGTAGTAGACCATCGACCAGACGGTCAGCACGGCGGCGACCCAGATCAGCGCGGTGCCCCAGATGCGCGTGTCGACGATGCCGAACAGCGCGCCGTCGTAGAGCAGGAACGGGATCGCGACCATCTGCGCCGTCGTCTTCAGCTTGCCGAGCATGTGCACGGCCACGCTGCGGCTCGCGCCGATCTGCGCCATCCACTCGCGCAGCGCCGAGATCGCGATCACGCGCCCGATGATGACGCGCGCGACGAGGGCGTTGACGCGGTCGAGCTGCACGAGGATCAGCAGCGCCGCGCAGACGAGGAACTTGTCGGCCACCGGGTCGAGGAAGGCGCCGAACGACGACGTCTGGTTCAGCTTGCGGGCGAGCCAGCCGTCGAGCCAGTCGGTGATGGCGACGACGACGAACAGCACGGTGGCGATCAGGTTGCGCGTCGCGCCGTCCAGCGGCAGGTAGAACACGCCGACGACCAGCGGGATGGCGACGATGCGCGCCCAGGTCAGCAGCGTCGGCACGGTGAAGAACATCGGCCGATTGTGCCCAACGCGTGGCCGAGGCCGCCCAGGCTGGCGTTCCACTCTCGCGGCTGCGGGTGCCCGCGGCTCGTGCGACCCCGTGGTCGAGCGCATGAGGACCGTATCGGCGATGTGGGTGCGCTTTCGGCCCTTCGTGAACATCGACGGTTCCCTTTGGGTGGCCTGCCGAGGTTGGCGCGGCAAAGCGCCGTGCGCGCGGGCGTCGGCGCTTCACCTCGGCGGCCAGCGCTGCGCGCTGGCTGCCCTGCGCTACTCGCGCCCGTGGCCCGGCGCCG
>CALIDR010000185.1 GCA_938022295.1 uncultured Burkholderiaceae bacterium | reverse complement strand
CGCCGGGATCTCGATCTCGTCCATGCCGTTGCTCGCCAGCGCGTCGACCTTGGCCGCCGCGCTGCGGGTGCGCCACACGCTCGGCACGTGCAGCGGGTTGACGACCTCGTGCCCGCCGGCCAACGCCGGCGCGGCCGGGTGGCCGTGCACCGGCAGCCCGTCGGTGCCGGTGCGCAGCGGCTGCGCGGCGTGCACGACGCTGATCGGCGCCTGCTGGCGCTTGGCCGCCGGGCTCAGGCCGGTGGCGATCACGGTCACCCGCATCTGGTCGCGCAGTTCCTCGTCGTAGGCGGTGCCGAAGATGATGTGCGCGTCGTCGGCGGCGTAGCGGCGGATGCAGTCCATCACCTTCTTGCTCTCGCTGAGCTTGAAGGTGGACTTGCTGGCGGCGATCAGCACCAGCACGCCGCGCGCGCCCGACAGGTCGATGCCCTCGAGCAGCGGGCACGCCACCGCCGCCTCGGCGGCCTTGCTCGCGCGGTCGGGGCCGCCGGCCTGCGCGGTGCCCATCATCGCCTTGCCGGGCTCGCTCATCACCGTCTTGACGTCCTCGAAGTCGACGTTGACGAGGCCGGGCACGTGGATGATGTCGCTGATGCCGCCCACCGCGTTGCGCAGCACGTCGTTGGCGTGCGCGAACGCCTCGTGCTGCGCCATGTCCTCGCCCAGCACCTCGAGCAGCTTGTCGTTGAGCACGACGATCAGGCTGTCGACGTTGGCCTCGAGCTCGGCCAGGCCCTGCTCGGCAGCCTTCATGCGGCGGTTGCCCTCGAAGCTGAACGGCTTGGTGACCACGCCCACCGTCAGGATGCCCATCTCCTTGGCCACGCGCGCGATCACCGGCGCGGCGCCGGTGCCGGTGCCGCCGCCCATGCCGGCGGTGATGAACAGCATGTGCGCGCCGGCGATCGCCTCGCGGATGCGGTCGACCGCCTCCTCGGCGGCGGCGCGCCCGGCCTCGGGCTTGGAGCCGGCGCCCAGGCCCGTCGTGCCGAGCTGGATCAGGTGCGGCGCGGCACTGCGCGCGAGCGCCTGGGCGTCGGTGTTGGCGCAGATGAACTGCACCCCCTGCACGCCGTGCTCGATCATGTGCTCGACCGCGTTGCCGCCGCCGCCGCCGACCCCGATGACGCGGATCTGCGTCCCTTCGTTGAACTCTTCGATCATCTCGATGGGCATTTCGACCTCCTGTGTGCAGTTGCCATCCGAACCAACCAAACGAACCGAGTCCACCTTGCAAAGAGCGCGGGGTTCGACGCCTCGTCGACGTCTGCCCCTTTTTCTCACCTTCATCAGAAGATCCCCAGGAACCAGTCCTTCGCGCGGCCGAACATCGTCTTCACCGAGCCGGCCTGCTGCGACGCCTTCAGGCCGCGCGTGCGCGCCAGCCGCGCGTCCTCGAGCAGCCCCATCACGGTGGCCGAGCGGGGGTTGGCCACCATGTCGTACAGCGCGCCGGCGTAGGTCGGCACGCCCTTGCGCACCGGCTTGAGGAAGATGTCCTCGCCGAGCTCGACCATGCCCGGCATCACCGCCGAGCCGCCGGTGAGCACGATGCCCGAGCTCAGCAGCTCCTCGTAGCCGCTGTCGCGGATCACCTGGTGCACGAGCGAGAAGATCTCCTCGACGCGCGGCTCGATCACGCCGGCCAGCGCCTGGCGGCTGAGCAGGCGCGGCGGGCGGTCGCCGAGGCCGGGCACCTCGACCTGCTCGGCCGGATCGGCGAGCAGCTGCTTGGCCACGCCGTACTCGACCTTGATCTCCTCGGCGTCCTTGGTCGGCGTGCGCAGCGCCATCGCGATGTCGCTCGTGATCAGGTCGCCGGCGATCGGGATCACCGCCGTGTGGCGCACGCTGCCGTCGGTGTAGATCTGGACGTCGGTCGTGCCGGCGCCGATGTCCACCAGCGCGACGCCGAGGTCCTTCTCGTCGGCCGTCAGCACGGCGTGGCTGCTCGCGCTCGCGTTGAGCAGCAGCATCTCGACCTCGAGCCCGCAGCGGCGCACGCACTTGACGATGTTCTCGGCCGCGCTCAGCGCGCCGGTGACGATGTGCACCTTGACCTCGAGGCGGCCGCCGCTCATGCCGATCGGCTCCTTGACCTCGTGGCCGTCGATCACGAACTCCTGCGGCTCGACGAGCAGCAGCCGCTGGTCGTTGGGGATGTTGATCGTCTTGGCGGTGTCGACGACGCGCGCCACGTCCACCGGCGTCACCTCGCGGTCGCGCACGATCACCATGCCGGTGGAGTTCTGGCCGCGGATGTGGCTGCCGGTGATGCCGGCGTACACGCGCGTGATCTTGCAGGCGGCCATCATCTCGGCCTCCTTCAGCGCCTGCTGGATGCTCTGCACGGTGGCGTCGATGTTGACGACGACGCCGCGCTTCAAGCCGTGCGACGACGCCACGCCGAGCCCGGCCACCCGCAGCTCGCCGCCGGGCAGCACCTCGGCGACGACGGCCATCACCTTGGCGGTGCCGATGTCGAGGCCGACGACGAGATCCTTGTAGTCCTTGGCCATGGTGCCTACCGCTTTCCTCCTCGGGGGGCGACGTCCAGCGTCGTCGTGATGCCTTCGAGCCGCACCGCGTAACCGTCAGCGTGCCGCAGGTCGGCGTGCAGCAGGCGGCGCTGGTAGTGCGCCGTCACCTCGCCGACGGTGCCGGCGAACCGGCGCGCCCGCTCGACGACCTCGGCCGTCTCGTCGGGCCAGGGGCCGCGGCCGAGCTCGACGCTGGCGCCGCTGTCGAGCTCGACGCGCCACGAGCCGCGCCGGCTGAGCGAGAGCGTCTCGATGCGCGCCGGCAGCGCCGCCAGCACCGGCTCCAGCGCACGGTACATCGCGAGCATCCGCGCCGCCTGCTCGGGCGGCCCGGCGAAGCGCGGCAGGTTCTCGTCCTCGACGTCGCCGACGTTGGCCTCGAACACCTCGCCGTGGGTGTTGACGAGGCGGTCGTCGCCGCCGTCCACCGCCCACAGCGCCACCGCCCGATGCTCGACCAGCGACACCCGCAGCCGGTCGGGCCACACGCGCCGCACGACCGCCTGGCGCACCCAGGGCACCGATTCGAACGCGGCGCGCACCGCGGCCAGGTCGACGCGGAAGAAGTCGCCGCGCACGTGCGGCGCCACCGTCGCGCGCAGGGCCGGGCCGGCGCTGCGGGCGACCTCGCCCTCGACGGTGACGGAGCGCAGCGCGAAGTACGGCTGGCGCGCGAGCCAGCCGAAGGCCAGCGCGACGCCCGCGGCCACCGCCAGCGCGGCGACGGCGCCCGCGACGGCGTTCATCAGCCGGATGTCGGCCGGCAGCGGTTCGGTGGCGGAGGCGGCGGCCATCGTCGTCACGCGGCGGGGACGGGGGCGGGGGGCGTGTCGAGCCTGGCCTGGGCGAGCAGCGCGAGGCACAGGTCCTCGTACGACAGGCCGGCCGCGCGCGCCGACATCGGCACCAGCGAGTGGCCGGTCATGCCCGGCGAGGTGTTCATCTCGAGCAGGAACGGCCGGCGGTCGGCGGCGCGCACCATCAGGTCGGCGCGGCCCCAGCCGCGGCAGCCGAGCGCGCGGTACGCGGCCAGCGTCAGGCGCTGGATCTCGCGCTCCTCGGACTCGGGCAGGCCGCTCGGCACGAGGTAGCGCACGTCGTCGGTGAAGTACTTGTGCCGGTAGTCGTAGGCGCCCTCGGGCGCGACGATGCGGATCACCGGCAGGGCGACCGCCGACGCGCCCTCGCCGAGCACGGGGCACGTGACCTCGTCTCCTTCGATGAATTCCTCGCACAGCACGTCGGCGTCGTAGCGCGCCGCCAGGCGCACCGCGTCCTGCATCTGCGAGTAGCCCATCACCTTCGTGACGCCGATCGACGAGCCCTCGTGCGGCGGCTTGACGACGAGCGGCAGGCCGAGCTCGTCGGGCACGGCGCGCGTGTCGGCCGGCTGCTGGCGGTCGGAGCCGAGCAGCACCCAGCGCGGCGTGGGCAGCCCCTCGGCCTGCCACACGCGCTTGGTCATCGCCTTGTCCATCGCGATCGCGCTGGCCATCACGCCGCTGCCGGTGTAGGGGATGCCGAGCAGCTCGAGCGCGCCCTGCACCGTGCCGTCCTCGCCGTGGCGGCCGTGCAGCGCGATGAAGACCCGGTCGAAGCCCTGCGCCTTCAGCGCGCCCAGGTCCTGCGTGGCGGGGTCGAACGCGACGGCGTCGACGCCGCGCGCCTTCAGCGCCGTCAGCACGCCGCTGCCCGACATCAGGCTGACCTCGCGCTCGGCGCTCGTGCCGCCCATCAGCACGGCGACCTTGCCGAGCGCGGCGGGGTCGACGGCCACCGTCATGCGAGCCCCCCGCGTGCCAGCGCGCGCGTCTGCGCGGCCACGGCGCCGATCGAGCCGGCGCCCATCACGATCACGACGTCGCCGTCGCGCGCGACGTCGAGGATCGCCTGCGGCAGCAGCGCCACGGCGGCGACGAACAGCGGCTCGGCCTTGCCCGCCACGCGCAGCGCGCGCGCGAGCGAGCGGCCGTCGGCGGCCACGATCGGCGCCTCGCCGGCGGGGTAGACCTCGGTCAGCAGCACGAGGTC
Organism: uncultured Burkholderiaceae bacterium; assembly: GCA_938022295.1. Taxonomy (GTDB): domain Bacteria; phylum Pseudomonadota; class Gammaproteobacteria; order Burkholderiales; family Burkholderiaceae_C; genus Calidifontimicrobium. The sequence continues at coordinate 1,161 of CALIDR010000185.1, read as the reverse complement.
GGCGCCGCCCATCACCTTCACGAAGTCCTCGAAGCAGTCGCGGGTGCGGGTGTAGCGGTGCGGCTGGAACGCGAGCACGAGGCGCCGCCCGGGAAAGGCGCCGCGCGCGGCAGCGAGCACGGCCGCCATCTCCGCGGGGTGGTGGCCGTAGTCGTCGATCAGCGTGAACTCGCCGCCGCCGGCGGCGGGCACCTCGCCGTAGCGCTCGAAGCGGCGGCCGACGCCGCCGAACTGCGCCAGCGCGCGCACGACCGGCTCGTCGGGCAGCTCGATCTCGGTGGCCACCGCGACGGCGGCCAGCGCGTTGAGCACGTTGTGCTCGCCGGGCAGGTTCAGCGTCAGCGCGAGGTCGGGCATCGCCACGCCGTTGCGGCGCTGCGCGACGAAGCGCATCTGCCCGCCCGGCAGCGCCTGCACGTCGACCGCGCGCACCTGCACGTCGGGCCCGAAGCCGTAGGTGACGACCGGGCGCGAGATCAGCGGCACGATCGAGCGCACGCCAGGGTCGTCGCCGCACAGGACCGCCGCGCCGTAGAACGGCATGCGGTGCAGGAAGTCGACGAAGGCCTGCTTCAGGCGCGCGAAGTCGTGGCCGTAGGTGTCCATGTGGTCGGCGTCGATGTTGGTGACGACCGACAGGATCGGGCTCAGGTTGAGGAACGAGGCGTCGCTCTCGTCGGCCTCGACGACGATGTACTCGCCCGAGCCCAGGCGCGAGTTGGCGCCGGCGCTTTGCAGCTTGCCGCCGATCACGAACGTCGGGTCGGCGCCGGCGGCGGCCAGCACGCTGGTGACGAGCGACGTCGTCGTCGTCTTGCCGTGCGTGCCGGCGATCGCGATGCCCTTCTTCAGCCGCATCAGCTCGGCGAGCATCACCGCCCGCGGCACCACCGGCACGCGCCGGGCGCGCGCGGCCGTCACCTCGGGGTTGTCGCCGCGCACGGCGCTCGAGATCACGACGGCGTCGGCGCCGGCGATGTGCGCCGCGTCGTGGCCGACGTGCACGCGGATGCCGAGCCCGGCCAGCCGCCGCGTCGTCGCGCTGTCGCTCTGGTCCGAGCCCGACACCGTGTAGCCGAGGTTGTGCAGGATCTCGGCGATCCCGCTCATGCCGGCACCGCCGACGCCGACGAAGTGGATGTGCTTGACGGCGTGTTTCAT
>CALIDR010000184.1 GCA_938022295.1 uncultured Burkholderiaceae bacterium | reverse complement strand
GCAGCTGCCCGAGGGCGATCGTTACAGCATGGACAAGGAGCGCATGCTGTCGACGATCTCGGTGCTGTTCGGCGGCCGCATCGCCGAGGAGGTGTTCATGAACCAGATGACCACCGGCGCCAGCAACGATTTCGAGCGCGCCACCCAGCTCGCGCGCGACATGGTGATGCGCTACGGCATGAGCGACGAGCTCGGGCCCATGGTCTACGCCGAGAACGAGGGCGAAGTGTTCCTCGGCCGCAGCATCACGAAGCAGGTCAACATGTCCGAGGCGACGATGCAGAAGGTCGACCGCGAGGTGCGCCGCATCATCGACGAGCAGTACGCCGCCGCGCGCAAGCTGATCGAGGAGAACAAGGACAAGATGCACGCGATGGCGCAGGCCCTGCTCGAGTGGGAGACGATCGACAGCGACCAGATCGATGACATCATGGCCGGGAAGCCGCCGCGTCCGCCGAAGGACTGGACGCCGTCGTCGGCGCGCAGCAGCGGCGGCGGCACGCCGCCGGTCAACCCCGACAGCGCGCCGGCCGCGGCCTGATCCGCGTCGCGACGACGCTTCGACGACGGGAGGCCGCACGGCCTCCCGTCGCGTTTCCGGACTTCAGATGGCCACCTGGACGACCGCCCGCTTCGACGTCGACCTGTCGCGCCCGCGCGTGATGGGCATCGTCAACGTGACGCCCGACTCGTTCTCCGACGGCGGGCGCTACCGCGATGCGAGCGCGGCGATGGCGCACTGCGACGCGCTCGTCGCCGAGGGCGCCGACATCCTCGACATCGGCGGCGAGTCGACGCGCCCCGGCGCCGCGACGCCGGACGTCGACGAGGAGCTCGCGCGCGTGCTGCCGGTGGTGCGCCACGCGGTCACGCTCGGCGTGCCGGTGTCGGTCGACACCAGCGCCCCCGACGTGATGCGCGCCGCGCTCGACGCCGGCGCCGACATCGTCAACGACGTGCGCTCGCTGCAACGCCCCGGCGCGCTCGACGCCGTCGCGGCGCACCCGCGCGCCGGCGTGTGCCTGATGCACATGCGCGGCGAGCCGGGCACGATGCAGCAGCAGGCTGCTTACGACGACGTCGTCGCCGAGGTCGCCGCGTTTCTCGGCGAGCGCGCGCGCGCGCTGCGCGCCCGCGGCATCGACAACCCGCGCATCGTCGTCGACCCGGGCATCGGGTTCGCGAAGTCGGCGGCGCACAACCTCGAGCTGCTGCGCCGCCAGCGCGAGCTCCTCGGTGCTGGCTACCCGCTGCTCGTCGGCTGGTCGCGCAAGTCGACGCTCGGGGCGATCACCGGACGGCCGGTCGGCGACCGGCTGCTGGCGAGTCTTGCCGCGGCCGTGCTCGCGGTCGAGCGCGGCGCCGCGATCGTGCGTGTGCACGATGTCGCGCCGACCGTCGATGCGTTGAAGCTCTGGCACGCCGCGACCGCCGCCGGTGCGGCGCGCGAGGCTGGTGCGGGCACAATCGGTTGACCTTCCGACTGCCGGGTCGCCAGCGCCGCCCGCGCGCCTGGCTGGTGCGGCGGCCCGCCGGCACGACGCCTCGACGATCATGAGCAGAACCTACTTCGGCACCGACGGCATCCGCGGCACCGTCGGCCGTGCGCCGATCACGCCCGACTTCATGCTCGCGCTCGGCCACGCCGTGGGCCGCGTGCTGCGCCGCAGCGTCGAGCGGCCGACGGTGCTGATCGGCAAGGACACGCGCATCTCGGGCTACATGATCGAGTCGGCGCTCGAGGCCGGCTTCGCCGCCGCCGGGGTCGACGTGCTGATGTCGGGCCCGCTGCCGACGCCGGGCGTGGCCTACCTGACGCGCGCGCTGCGCCTGGACCTGGGCGTCGTCATCAGCGCGAGCCACAACGCGTACCCCGACAACGGCGTCAAGTTCTTCTCCGCGCGCGGCGAGAAGCTGCCGGACGAGTGGGAACAGGCCGTCGAGGCGGCGCTCGCCGAGCCGCCGCAGTGGGTCGACTCGGCAGGCCTCGGCCGCGTGCGGCGGCTCGACGACGCGCGCGGGCGCTACATCGAGTTTTGCAAGAGCACCGTGCCGCATTCCCTCTCGCTGCGCGGGATGAAGCTCGTCGTCGATGCTGCGCACGGCGCGGCGTACCACGTGGCGCCCGACGTCTTTCACGAGCTCGGCGCGCAGGTCGAGACGATCGGCTGCAGCCCCGACGGCATGAACATCAACGACGGCGTCGGCGCGACCGCGCCGCAGGCGCTGGTACGCGCGGTGGCCGAGCACGGCGCCGACTACGGTATCGCGCTCGACGGCGACGCCGACCGGCTGCAGATCGTCGATCGCACGGGCCGCCTGTTCAACGGTGACGAACTGCTCTACGTGATGGCGACCGACCGGCTGGCCAAGGGCGCGAGCGTGCCCGGCGTCGTCGGCACGTCGATGACGAACCTCGGCGTCGAGCTCGCGTTGCGCCGCCTCGGCATCCCCCTCGTGCGGGCGAAAGTCGGTGACCGCTACGTGCTCGAGGAGCTCGTCGCGCGAGGCTGGCATCTCGGTGGCGAGGGCTCGGGCCACCTCATCGCGCTGGACCGTCACACGACCGGCGACGGCATCGTCAGTGCGCTGCAGGTCCTGCAGGCGGTGCGCCGCAACGGCCGCGACCTGGCGGCGCTGCTCGAAGGCGTCGAGTTGTTCCCCCAGACGCTGATCAACGTGCGGGTGACCGAAGGCGGCGACTGGCGCCGCAACGCCGCGCTCGCAGCCGAACAGCAGGCGGTCGAACGCGAGCTCGGCTCGAGCGGGCGCGTGCTGATTCGGGCCTCGGGCACCGAGCCCGTGCTGCGCGTGATGGTCGAAGCGCGCGACCCGGGGCAGGCCGCCCGCTTCGCCCAAAGGCTCGCCGACGCGGCCGGGGCACTTGCAGCGGCGGCCTGAAAGCCGGTTTAGCGCCCCGCCGTGGACGTAACCGCCGGCAGCGAGAGCGGTTCCGCTCGGCTTGACGAGCGTCTTGTGGTGGCGGGAGGCCGGTTTCAGCGGGTTCTCGACTGCTCCACGGCACACCACTGCGGTGCATGCTGGCCGATCCCGTTCGTCGAGCAGCGTCATCGAGGCCCGGCTGGCGGGCATCTTGATG
>CALIDR010000183.1 GCA_938022295.1 uncultured Burkholderiaceae bacterium | reverse complement strand
TCGCGCGCGCCCGCTGCTCCTCCGCCATGGCCGGCGCCGCCGGCGGCTCGGTGACGGCGGCCGTCGCCGCCGGCGGTTCCGCCGGCGCCGCCGTCGTCGGCGCTTCGGGCGGCGCGGCGACCGGTGCCGGTGGGGCCGGGTTCGGCGGTGGCGTGGCGACCGTGCCGCTGTCGCCCGGGTTCGCGCGCGGCGGCGGCACCACGAGCGGCGGCGCGGCGTCCCGCCGCGGGATCTCGATCGTCACGTCGACCGGCACCGGCCGCGGCTGGCTCTCGAACAGGATCGGGAAACCGACGATGCCGATGCCCAGCAGCACGAAAGCGCCGATCAGGCGCTGGCGGGCGCGCGTGCGCGCACGCTGCACCGCGTCCTGCGCCGGCGACGCTGCCGGCTCGGCGGCGTCGCGGCGGTTCAGGAAGGGGTTCCAGGCCATGCGGGCGGCTCGGCAGCGAGGTAGGGCGCCCGGGGGCCAGGCTTCACAGGCGCTTACCCGAGGTGCTTGCCGCCCAGGCGGGGCAGACCGTTCTTCAGCACGCCACCCACGGTGTAGAAGGATCCGAAGACGAGAATTCTATCAGCGGGGTCCGCGCCGGCCACCGCGGCCGCGAGCGCCTGCGTGACGTCGCCGTGCGCGTGGATCGGTACCTCGCGCCCGCCGCAGCCCTCGCGCACGGCCTGCGCGAGCAGCGCGGCCGGGGCCGCGCGCGGGGTGGCCAGATCGGTGACGTGCCAGACGTCGACCAGAGGCGCCAGCCGCGCGACGAGGCCGGCGAGATCCTTGTCGCGCATCGCGCCGAACACGGCGTGCGTGCGCGGATAGAAACCCATCTGGTCGAGGTTGACCGCCAGCGTCGCCACCGACTGCGGGTTGTGCGCGACGTCGAGCACGAGCACCGGCTGGCCGGGCACGATCTGGAAGCGCCCCGGCAGCTCGACGGTGGCCAGCCCCTGGCGCACCGCCTGCGCATTGACGGGCAGGCGCTGGCGCAGCGCCTCGAACACGGCGAGCACGCCGGCGGCGTTGAGCAGCTGGTTGGCGCCGCGCAGCGCCGGGTACGCCAGGCCGTTGTAGCGCAGCGCGCGGCCGCGCCACGACCATTGCTGGCGGTCGCCGGCGTGCGCGAAGTCGCGCCCGGCGAGCCAGAGGTCGGCGCCGACCGCCTGCGCGTGGTCGATCACGCTCGTCGGCGGCAGCGGATCGCTGACGATCGCCGGCCGCCCTGGGCGCATCACGTGCGCCTTCTCGCGGCCGATGCGCTCGCGGTCGGGCCCGAGGTATTCGACGTGGTCGATGTCGATGCTGGTGATCAGCGCGCAGTCGGTGTCGAACGCGTTGACGGCGTCGAGCCGCCCGCCGAGGCCGACTTCGAGGATCGCGACGTCCAGCGGCGCGGCCGCCAGCGCGCGCGCGATGGCCAGCGTCGTGAACTCGAAATAGGTCAGCGGCGTGCCCTCGCGCGCCGCCTCCACCGCCTCGAAGTGCGGCAGCAGGGCCTGCGCGTCCACCGGCCGGCCGCCGATGCGGCAGCGCTCCTCGAAGTGCACGAGGTGCGGCTTCAGGTACAGCCCCACGCGGTAGCCCGCCGCGAGCGCGATCGATTCGAGCATCGCGCACGAGGAGCCCTTGCCGTTGGTGCCGGCCACCGTGATCACCGGGGCGCCGAACCGCAGCCCGAGGCGCTCGCGCACCGCGCGCACGCGGTCGAGCGTCATGTCGATCGTCTTCGGGTGCAGGCGCTCGCAGTGCGCCAGCCAGTCGGCGAGGGTCGTCGGGGTCGTCACGTCGCGCCTGCGCCGGCTGGGGCCGGCGGCCAAAGGAAAGGGCCGGCATCGCCGGCCCACCGGGTTCCCGCGCAGCCCGGGGTTACGCGAGCGCGTCGGCGCTCTGGCGCTGCAGCATCGCGAGCAGCCGCGCCACCGTCGGGCGCAGTTCGCGGCGGTCGACGATCATGTCGAGCGCGCCCTTCTCGAGCAGGAACTCGCTGCGCTGGAAGCCCTCGGGCAGCTTCTCGCGCACCGTGTTCTCGATCACGCGCGGCCCGGCGAAGCCGATCAGCGCCTTCGGCTCGGCGATCACGACGTCGCCGACGAAGGCAAAGCTGGCCGACACGCCGCCCATCGTCGGGTCGGTCAGCACCGCGATGTACGGCAGCTTCGCCTTCGCCAGCCGGGTGAGCGCGGCGTTCGTCTTCGCCATCTGCAGCAGGCTCAGCAGCCCTTCTTGCATCCGCGCGCCGCCGGTGGCGGTGAAGCAGACGAACGGCACTTTCTGCTCGAGCGCGGTGTGCACGCCGCGCACGAAGCGCTCGCCGACCACCGACCCCATCGAGCCGCCCATGAAGTCGAACTCGAAGCACGCTGCCACCAGCGGCACGCTCATCACCGCGCCGCCCATCACGACCAGGGCGTCGGTCTCGCCGGTGGTCTCGAGCGCGTCCTTCAGCCGGTCCGGGTACTTCTTGCTGTCCTTGAACTTCAGCGCGTCGACCGGCAGCACCTCCTGCCCGATTTCGTAGCGGCCCTCGGCGTCGAGGAACGCGTCGAGCCGCGCGCGCGCGCCGATGCGGTGGTGGTGGCTGCACTTCGGGCAGACGTTGAGGTTCTTCTCGAGGTCGGTCTTGTAGAGCACCGTGTCGCACGACGGGCACTTGATCCAAAGCCCCTCGGGGATCGTGCGGCGTTCGCTCGGGTCGGTGGGCTGGATCCTGGGCGGCAGCAGTTTCTCGAGCCAGCTCATGCGGTGTCCTTTCGTGACAGGGTGTCCAGGGCGTCGCGGATCTCGGCGACGAAACGCTGCGCGACGGCGCCGACCCCGGGGCGCGGCGCCGCTTCGAGGAGCTGCACCAGCCGCGAACCGATCACGACGGCGTCGGCAAGCGCCCCGACGGCGCGCGCCGATTGTGCATCGCGGATGCCGAAGCCCACGCCCACCGGCACGTGCACCCGCGCGCGGATGCGCGGCAGCATCGCGGCGACGGCGTCGACGTCGAGGTGGCCGGCGCCCGTCACGCCCTTCAGCGAGACGTAGTAGACGTAGCCGCTGGCCAGCCGGCCGACCTCGGCGATGCGCTCGTCGGTCGACGTCGGCGCGAGCAGGAAGATCGGGTCCAGGCCCGCGGCGCGCAGCGCGCTGGCAAACGCCTGCGCCTCCTCGGGCGGGTAGTCGACGACGAGCACGCCGTCCACCCCCGCTGCCTTGGCGTCGGCGACGAAGCGCTCGACGCCGTAGCGCTCGATCGGGTTGGCGTAGCCCATCAGCACGAGCGGCGTGGCGGTGTCGCGTTCGCGGAACGCGCGCACGTAGCCGAGCACCTGCGCCATGCCGATGCCGTGCGCCAGCGCGCGCTCGGAGGCCTTCTGGATCACCGGCCCATCGGCCATCGGGTCGGAGAACGGCACGCCGAGCTCGATCACGTCGGCGCCGCCGCGCACCAGCGCGTGCAGGATCTCCACCGTCGCGTCGGGGTGCGGGTCGCCGGCGGTGACGTAGGGGATCAGCGCCCTGCGGCCTTGCGCCTTCAGTCGCTCGAACGCGGCAGCGATGCGCTGGCTCATTGCTTGACCTGCTGCCCGCGGCACGACGGTCGGCAGTAGAAGTCGGCACCCGACAGGTCCGCCACCGTGCCGATGTCCTTGTCGCCGCGCCCCGACAGGTTCACGAGCAGCGCCTGGTCGGTGCGCATCTGCGGCGCGAGCTGCATCGCGTAGGCCACCGCGTGGCTCGACTCGAGCGCCGGGATGATGCCCTCGGTGCGGCAAAGGCGGTGGAACGCGGCGAGTGCCTCGGCGTCGGTCACGCCGACGTACTCGGCGCGGCCGATGTCCTTCAGATACGCGTGCTCGGGGCCGACGCCGGGGTAGTCCAGGCCGGCGCTGATGCTGTGCGTCTCGGTGATCTGGCCGTTCGCGTCCTGCAGCAGGTAGGTGCGGTTGCCGTGCAGCACGCCGGGCGTGCCGGCGGAGAGCGACGCCGCGTGCCTGCCGGTGGCCAGCCCCTGCCCCGCGGCCTCGACGCCGATCAGCCGCGTGCCCTCGTGCCCGATGTAGGGGTAGAAGATGCCCATCGCGTTGCTGCCGCCGCCGACGCAGGCGATCACGGCGTCGGGCTGGCGGCCGATCAGCTCGGGCATCTGCGCGAGGCACTCGTCGCCGATCACGCGCTGGAAGTCGCGCACCATCATCGGGTACGGGTGCGGCCCGGCTACGGTGCCGATGATGTAGAAGGTGTGCTCGACGTTCGTCACCCAGTCGCGAAGCGCCTCGTTGAGCGCGTCCTTCAGCGTCTTGCTGCC